>JAOUET010000136.1 GCA_029858605.1 Coriobacteriia bacterium
GACCAGCGCGCATTCTCCTCGACCGAGGAGCTCGCAAAGCAGATGAGCACGGACATCTCGGATGCGCTTCGCGTAGCGGAGGGTCGATGAGCGATCTCGACGACAGGATGCCGCCGGATCCATGGGCCAAGGAGGGTATCGATCCCTGGACGCTCGAGCAGGCTGAGGCGCTGGTCCGCGAAGGTGTGACCGGCGACGATCCGCGCTGGAGGGCGATCGAGGACGGGCCCTTGCTCGACGACTTCGACGTTCGCGAGACCGATTCGACGCCCGGTGGAGTTGTGCCCTCGACAAGACGCCCCGCCTACCGTCGACAGGGGAGCCGCCACGTCGTCGGATTGCTCGCGGGCACGATCGCGATTCTCCTGGTCGTGGCCCTCGTGCTCATGATGGTGCGCTAGCGTGGTGCACCGCGACCGCTGGGTGCGACATGCCCGGCACCGTGTGCTATACTGCGCAGGTTGATCATACCCCTGCCTGTGACGCGCGATCCACCGACGCCGATCTCGGACGGGGGCGGACTCAAGAAGGAAAGGTGAAACCGAATATGTCGCTGCCCAAGGACGTCAAGACGTCCATCATCGCCGAGCACGCCCGTTCAGAGGGCGACACCGGCTCACCCGAGGTCCAGATCGCGCTCCTCTCAAAGCGCATCAACGACCTCACCGAACATCTGAAAGTGCACACGAAGGACCACCACACTCGCCGCGGGCTCTTGAAGCTCGTAGGCCAGCGTCGTCGCTTGCTCAACTACCTCAAGAAGACCGACATCGAGCGCTACAGAGACGTCATCGCCAAGCTCGGACTCCGTGGATAGGTGTCCTTCGACGATGTGACGGCGGAGCAAGATGCCCCGCCGCAGGGCACGACGCCCGGAGCTACCGGGGCCGCACGCCTTCCGCGCAAGGGGCGCGGGAGAGAGGGAAGAGGAAGAAGAGAGAGCTAGATGGATAAAGTAGTCGAGAGTTTCGAACTGTTCGGCAAGGAGTACGTGCTAGAGACCGGAGAACTGGCAAACCAGGCGGGCGGTGCCGTCGTGGTCAGGCAAGGCGACACGATGGTACTGGTCACCGCGACCGCATCCAAGGAACCCAAAGACCTGGACTTCTTTCCGCTCACGGTCGACTTCGAGGAGCGGATGTACGCGGCAGGCAAACTGCCCGGCGGCTTCATCAAGCGCGAAGCTCGTCCCAGCGAGAAAGCGATTCTCACCGCTCGCATGATCGACCGCCCCATCAGGTCCGCCTTCGCCGACGGCTTCCGCAACGAGGTCCAGATCATCGCGACCGTCTTGTCGGCCGACCAAATCCACCAGCCGGACATCATCGGTGTCATGGGGGCCTCGGCTGCACTGCTTCTCGCCGGCGTCCCCTTCGAAGGCCCTCTTGCAGGAGTGCGCGTCGCACGTGTCGATGGAGAGTACATCGCGAACCCGACCTTCGACGAGCTGGAAGACTCCACCCTCGACCTCGTCGTGGCCGGATCGCCCGACGCGATCTACATGGTGGAGGCAAGCGCCCTCGAAGTCTCAGAGGACGAAGTGCTCGACGCAATGGCTTTCGCCCAGGAAGCGATCGCAACCTTGTGCGAGATCCAGCAGCGATTCGTCGCTCGTGCCGAGATCACTGAGATGGAAGTCCCCTTGCGCGAGATCGACGCCGAATTGCGCGATCGCGTCTTCGCACATGCAGAGAAGATGCGCGCCGCACTGCACAACCCCGACAAGCACGCGCGCATGGACGCAGTCGCAGAAGCGAAGGCTGAGATAGCAGCCACCTTCAGCGAAGAAGAGCTCGACGCGTCCACGAAGGATGTCAAAGCGCTTCTGAAGGAGCTCGAGAAGAAGACGATGCGCGCGATGGTGCTCGAGGAAGGCGAGAGGGCGGACGGTCGAGCGCTCGACGAGGTTCGCCCCGTCAGTTGCACGGCTGGCTACCTGCCCCGCGCCCACGGCTCCGGCCTCTTCACTCGTGGCCAGACCCAGGTCCTTTCCGTGCTGACGCTCGGGATGCTCTCCGAGTGGCAGCGCATCGACACGATCGACGTCGCGGAAGGCAAGCGCTACCTGCACCACTACAACTTCCCGCCCTTCTCGACGGGCGAGACCGGCTTCATGCGCGGCCCCAAGCGCCGCGAGATCGGCCACGGCGCTCTCGCAGAGCGCGCCCTGCTGCCCGTGATCCCGGCCGAGGAAGACTTCCCGTACACGATTCGCATCGTGAGCGAGGTCCTCGAGTCCAACGGCTCATCGTCGATGGGCTCCGTATGCGGCTCGTCACTCGCGCTGATGGACGCCGGCGTGCCGATCAAGGCTCCGGTTTCCGGCGTGGCCATGGGACTCATCAAGGAGGACGACAAGGTCGCGATCCTGACCGACATCCAGGGGCTCGAGGACTTCCTCGGCGACATGGATTTCAAAGTCGCAGGCACCGAGAACGGGATCACCGCGCTGCAGATGGACAACAAGGCCAAAGGCCTTTCGGCCGAGATTCTCGCGCAGGCGCTGCGCCAGGCGAAAGCCGGACGAGCGCACATCCTCGGCAAGATGCTCGAAGCCATCAAGGTGCCCAGGGAGGCGCTGTCCGAATACGCGCCGCGCATCCTCACGATCCACATCCCCGTCGACAAGATACGGGAAGTCATCGGCTCGGGCGGCAAGGTCGTCCGCGGCATCCAAGAGGAGACCGGCGCGCAGATCGACATCCAGGAGGACGGCACGATCTACATCGCCAGCAAGGATCTCGGCGGCGAGGAGGCCCTGCAACGCATCCAGGCCATCGTCAAGGAGCCGGAGATCGGGGAGCGCTACGTCGGACGAGTCGTGTCGATCCAGACGTTCGGCGCCTTCATCCAGCTCACACCCGGCAAGGACGGACTCCTCCACATCTCGCGAGTGGCCAAGGGTCGCATCGACAAAGTCGAGGACATGCTCAGTGTCGGCGACGAGGTCGAGGTCGAGATAATCGATATCGACGACCGCGGGAAGGTCTCGCTCGACCGAATCGACAAGCCCGAGGCGCCGAAGTCTTCCGGAACCGATAAGCCGGGCGGCCGCGAGCGCGGCGAAGGAGACCGCCACGAAGGCTCAGGGGCGCAGCGCCGGCCTCGGCGTCGGCACTAGTCGGCAGGACGCTGGACAGGGGCGGCGAAGGCGACACCGCCCCGTCGCGACGCGCAACTGACGGGAGCCGACCGATGTTCTATCGCAAGACGGTTCTGCCAAACGGCATAACGGTTCTGACCGAGCCCATGGACACGGTCCGATCGGTCGCGCTCGGTATCTGGCTGGCCGTAGGTAGCAGGGATGAGTCTTCGGCAGAGGCCGGAATGTCCCACTTCATGGAACACATGATGTTCAAGGGAACGCCGACTCGCACCGCCGCTCAGATCTCGGAGGCTTTCGACGGTCTGGGCGCCGAGCTCAACGCCTTCACCTCCAAGGAATACACGTGCTACTACTGCCGGCTCGTCGACGAGCATCTCCCGACGGCCGTCGAGGTCTTGTCCGACATGGTGGTGCGCTCGCTTCTCGATGAATCCGCCTGCCAAAGCGAACGCGAGGTCGTCATCGAGGAGATCGCTCGCACCGAAGACACCCCTGACGATCACATCCACGAGCTGTTTGCCAACACGCTTTGGCCGGACCACCCGATCGGTCTTCCCGTGCTCGGCAACCGCGACACGGTCGGCGGCTTCGACCAGGGCAAGGCCGTCACGTTCCGTGAGAAGCACTACGTCACCGGCAACTGCGTTGTCGCCGCCGCCGGAAGCGTCGACCACGACTCGCTGGTCGAACTCGTCGACGACAATCTGGCGCTTGTTCAAGGTCCACGCAGCGAGCGGCCGCGCGCCGAATCAGTCACGCGACCGCAGCTCGCCGTCCTCACGAAGGAAACCGAGCAAGCGCACATCTGCTACGGCGGCACGTCGCTGAACTCCCGTCACGAAGACCGGTTCATCTTCTCGATCATCGACACGGTGCTCGGCGGCGGTATGTCTTCTCGGCTCTTCCAGGAGATACGGGAGAAGAAGGGTCTTGCCTATTCGGTGTACAGCTTCCACTCGCTCTACCAGGACACGGGCCAGTTCGCCGTGTACGCGGGGACGCGCCCGGCGAATGCCGAACAGGTCGTGAGGCTCATCCAGACCGAGATCGAGAGAGTGCGCACGTCGGGAGTGACCGCCAAAGAACTCGTTCGCGCGAAGGAATCCATCAAGGGACACCTCGTGCTGGCACTGGAGAGCACGCGCAACCGAATGACCCGTCTCGGCAAGAACGAGTCGACAGGGGGCGAGTTGCTCTCGGTGGACGAGATCGTGCAGCGGATAGACGTAGTGACGGAGGAAGACGTCCGCCGCGTTTCGGAAGAAGTGTTCTCCTCCGAGAAGGTACTGGCTCTCATCGGACCGTTCGCTTCCGAAGATGTGGCGCATCTTGCGGGCTAGCCGACGTGAGATTCCGCGAGAGCTCGCGCTGGGTGGGGAAAGGACTCGAGGAGGCGCAGAAAGATGATCGACGTTCTCGTAGCCGGAGCCGGCGGCCGGATGGGTCGAGAGGTCGTCAAGGCAGTGACCGAAGCCAGTGGAATGCGGGTCGTCGCTGCGGTCGATCCCGGCTGTTCCGGCATCACCCTTCACGCCGGACCTTCCGACGACATCGTTTGCACGGAGGACCTTCTCTCGGCAATCGAAGGGACTGCGCCGCACGTCATGGTCGACTTCACGCACCCCGAGGCCGTCGAGGACAACCTGCGCACGGCTCTCGAGCACGAAGTCGACTGCGTGGTCGGTACGACCGGCATCTCGATGAGCGCGCTCGAGACTCTTGCCGCCGATGCGCCGGAGGGCACCTGCCTCTTCGTCGCCCCCAACTTCGCGATAGGCGCGGTCCTGATGATGCGATTCGCGCAACAAGCGGCGCGCCACATGCCGCACGTTGAGATCATCGAACTCCACCACGATCGCAAGGCGGATGCCCCGAGTGGGACCGCTCTGCGTACGGCCGCGCTGATCGCAGATTCCCGCGCGCTGAGTCCTGAAGCT
>JAOUET010000137.1 GCA_029858605.1 Coriobacteriia bacterium
CCAGCCGTCAAGCATGTACTGGGTGACGCGTTCCGATCCCTCCACCGGCGAGCCCACACCGCCGAAGATGACGTGGACACCGCTCGCCACGGCATACACCGCGATCTCGATCGCCTTCTCGCTGAACCACTCCGGGCTGATACCGACGGCCGGGAGATCCGAGATGTCGTCGCCGAGACCACCTTCCTCGACGACCTCGGAGAGGATCGTCAGGATGCGGGTGTTGTCCACGCATGAGCCGAGATGCAGGACCGGCGGGATTCCCACGGTCTCGCAGACCTCAGCGAGGCCGGGACCAGCGAACGACATGGTCTCGGGAGTCAGCAAGCCGTACTTGCCGCTCGTGATCGCCGCGCATCCCGTGACTACGACGAGCACATTGTTGGCTATCAGCTCGCGGACAACGTGGGTCACTCCGACGTCCTGCACGTTGCGAGGATTGCTGCAACCGACCACTGCAGCCAGGCCGCGGATCCTTCCGTTGATGATGTTGTCGTTCAGCGGCCGGAAGCTGGCTCTCATCTTTCCACCGAGCATGTAGCGGATGTATTCGTGCGAGAAGCCCGCCACCAGAGGCTCGCTGACCTTCGGAATGTGGATCTCGCCGCGGTTGGAGAAGTTCTCGACGGCTTTGCGGACGATCTCTTCGGCCGCCACGCGCGGGTGGTGCTCGTCGGCCTCTATGTGGATGTCGTTCTCACCGACCTTGGCCTTGGGTGATGTGCTGATGAGAAGCGTGTGGAAGTTGGAGGCGACGTCCGCGAGGCCCTGGAAGATGCACTGTACGTCGACGACCATCGCCTCGACCGCTCCGGTGAGCACCGCCAGCTCCTGGTGGAGCATGTTGCCTGCCGGAGGCACGCCCTGTCTCATGAGCGCCTCGTTCGCCGTGCAGCAGATGCCGGCTATGTTGATTCCCTTGGCCCCGACAGATTCTGCGAGCTTCTTCATCTCCTCGCTGCGGGCGACGTCGATGATGACTGACGACAGCAGGGGTTCGTGACCGTGGATGAGGATGTTCACCGCATCCTCGGACAGGACACCCAGGTTGGCGGCGCTTCTGATTGGAATCGGAGTGCCGAAGATGATGTCCTGGAGGTCGGTGGCGAGCATCGAGCCGCCCCATCCGCTGCCGAGCGCACACTTCACGCTGGAATCCAGGATGTGCACGTAGTTCTGGTCGTTGCCGGGAGCCGTGCTGTTCAACGTCTCGACGATCTCCCTGTCGATTCCACGCGGTACGACGCCCAGCTCGCGCCAGAGCTTCTGGCGGGGCTGGGGTGCCCGGTGGGTGTAGACGACTTCGCCGGTCTGCTGGCCGAACTGTGCTATTGCGATGTCAGCGACCTCGCTCGCCAGCGTGTTCACGTCCTTGCCGTCGATGTCGATACCCATGTGTTCGGCGACTCGGACGAGCTTTACCTCGTCCTTGACTGCGAACCCTTCGACCTCTCCGTCGGCGATCGCCTTGAGCATGAGTGCCACATCACGGCCGTGGTCCGAGTGCGCCGCGGCACCGGCCGCGACCATTCGCGCGAAGTTGCGCGCAGCGATCGTCTCGATCGTCGCGCCGCACACACCACGCTTGTTCTCCTTGTCTTTGCCTGAGATGCGGCAGGGACCCATTGCGCAGAACTTGCAGCACGATCCCTCGGCTCCTATCGGGCATGGCTTCATGGCTCCGGCTCGCGAGAACACCGTATCGATCTCGCAAGCTGCCGCGACCGCGAGCATCTCGTCGGCCGTGGGGTCTATGCTGACCTTTTGCTCTTCGGCCTGCTTCTTCTTGTCGTCACCCATTTGGCACCTTCCTTCTGGCAGGCGGGGGGTCTACTGATCCGCCAGACCTTGCAGCGTCTTCTTCACGAGAGCGATAGCCTCGGGATGTCGCATCACCAGTACGTCGGCACCGCCCATCGCCAACGTGGTTGCAGTGGTGGCCTCCCAGAGCACGCCGCGCGCTCTCGCGTCGCCCCACGCGGGCTCCTCTTGTGCAGTGGCTTTGGCTTCCTTGGCTCGCCACGCTTCCTTGCCCAGGTTCACGATCATCGGCATCTGGGTCATGTCGTCGTTCTGGGTGAGTGCGGCGATGCGCAAACGCTCCATAACGGTGTAGCTGTACTCGATTCCGTACCCGACAGAACCTGTCGACGGATCGATCAGGATTCGGTCGGCGGCCAGCCCCATCTGCGTGATCAGGATGTTGAGCTGCTTCGCCATGTTGACGTCGATGGGCGTCTCGGCGATGACGACGTGCCCGTAGCCGAGGGCCGCGGCGGTTATCGGCTTGTAGTTGTCCTCGGTCGCGGGTCCGAAGGCGATGGACGTGTCTGATACCGCCTCGGCGACCTTCTTGAGCACGTCGGCGTCCTTGTCCGCGTTCCCGCTTCCGTACACGAGCACGGGTACGCTGACGGCGTCGACGACCGAGCGCACCACGGACGCCGCGTCCTGTGGGGAAGCGTCGTCGCGGTTCGGGTCCGTCGATGCAAGCTGCACGCACACCATGTCCGCGCCAAACTGCTCCACGCAGGCCTTCGCCCATGTGGCCGGATCGGAGACGACGTCGCCCAGCGCATCGGCCAGAGTCGCCGGCCATTCTGCGGGCGCCTTGTCGAATACCTCCATGGCGATCGCGGGAAGGTGGGGCATCTCTCCGTCGAAGAGGTAGAACGGCAGCGCCGTCTCTCCTCCCACGGTCACCGCTCCATCTCCGGAGCCCAGCGTCACCTCACGGATGCTGCCGTTCGACTGTTCTGTCGGAGCCGTGAATCCCATTGCGTTCACTCCTCAGTCCATGTTTGTGGCGCGCATCGCGGACAAGAGCGTGTTCTCCATGAGCATGGCGATCGTCATCGGGCCTACGCCACCGGGCACCGGCGTGATGGCAGACGCCCGCTCCTTTGCCGCCTCGAACTCGACGTCGCCGACGAGACCCGCATCGGTGCGGTTGATGCCCACGTCGATGACCACCGCGCCGGGCTTGATCCAGTCGCCCTTGATCATCTCGGGTCGACCCACGCCCACAACGAGAACGTCGGCGCGACCAACGACCTCGGCCAGGTCGCGTGTGCGGCTGTGACATATCGTGACGGTCGCGTGCTGTGCGAGCAGAAGCATCGCGATGGGTTTGCCGACGATGTTGCTGCGCCCGACGACGACCGCTTCCTTTCCCTTCAGCTCGATCCCCGTCTCCTCGAGCAAGACCATGCAGCCGTGGGGCGTGCAGGGGAGGAACGTCTCCTGGCCGATCATCATCTTGCCCACGCTGATGGGATGGAACCCGTCTACGTCCTTGGCGGGCGTGATGGCCTCGATGACGGCATCCTCGTCGATGTGTTCCGGAAGGGGAAGCTGGACGAGAATCCCGTGGATCTCGTTCCGCGTGTTGAGTTCGTCTACTAGGGCGAGCAGTTCCTGCTGTGACACGTCCTCCGGAAGGGCGTGCTTCTCGGAAAGTATGCCGACCTCGGCACACGCTTTCTCCTTGCTCCTGACGTAGACCTGGGAAGCCGGATTCTCACCGACGATGACGACGGCGAGACCCGGGGTGACGCCCATGGCCTCCTTCAGTTCGCCCACGCGAGCTGCAATCTGCTCGCGCCTGCTGGCCGCAATCGCCTTTCCGTCTATGATGGTTGCCGCCATCGGTTCCTCCTCGTTGCTCGTGTGCCGGTCATACGGTCGCCTGGCGCAGCGCGGGGACCGCGGAAGCGGTCATCTTGCGTGCGGCCACGAGCGCCGGTGAGTCTTCGGGTAGGTCGAGCAGGCCGAGCCCCTCCAGATCGCACCTGATGATGCCTTCGTCTGGAGGAACGGTGCCCAGGAGCGGGAGGCCGCACTCTTCGATCGCTCGCGCGAGCATCGGATCGAGCGGTTCATCGACGCGGTTGACCACGATGTAGCGGGAGTCGATACCGATGTCGAGTTCGTCGGCGAGTTCGTTCAGTCGTCCGGCGGTGCGAACCCCCCGGACGCTTGGATCGGACACGATGAGCAGTGCGTTCACATCGCGGGTCGTGCGCCGCGACAGGTGTTCGAGTCCGGCTTCGTTGTCCATGACGACGTACTCGTAGCTGCGCGAAAGATCATCGATGCAGCCGCGAACCAGGTTGTTCGCGTAGCAGTAGCATCCGGGACCTTCCGGGCGGCCCATGGACAGAAGATCGAACTCACTCGTCTCGACGACGTAGCGATGCACGTTGAGTTCGAGCCAGGCGTCCTTGCTCATGCCACCGGGAGTGGCCTGTGTGGACTTCATCATCTCCTCGGTGATCTCGCCGACCGAACGCTCGACCTCGACGCCCAGGGCTTCGTGAAGCGTGGAGTTGGGATCGGCGTCCACCGCGAGGACCGAACGGGCGCCAAGCTCGCGCAGGGCGCGCACTATCAGTGCGGCCATGGTGGTCTTCCCGGTCCCGCCTTTCCCGGCGAGTGCGATCGTGAAGGCCATCGCTACCTCACCGCCTTGGAGCGCCCGCGCTCGCGCAGGCGTTCCTCCGAACGTGGGAAGAGAGAGAGGTCGGTGTGAGGGAAGAACATCGCCGACATGTACGAGTCCATGAATCCTGCATTCACCGACAACTCGACGTAGGTGAGCATGCGCGAGACATCCTGAGCCTTCTGAAGCAGCTCTCGAGAAGTGGCCACAGCTCGAGCGCCGAGCAAAGAACCGTTGCCTATGAACAGGAACTTGGACCGGTCGACCTCAGGCATCATACCCAGCGCGGTCACGCGCTCCAGATCCAGGTAGTGACCGAACCCGCCAGCGACGACAACCTCATCGATCTCGTCGTATTCGACCTCGACGGTTTCGAGCAGCACGCTGGTGCCGGCGTAGACGGCCGCCTTCGCGCGCATAAGGTTGTCGATGTCGACTTCCGTCAGAAGGATATCCGTGCCGGTCCCACTGTCCTCAGCCGACACGAGAACGTACTCGAGGCCTCGGGTGCCCTCTCGCACGAAGGGCGTGCCCAAGTCCTCGACGAACTTGCCGTTCCGTCCGATTGCGCCAGCCATGAACAGCTCGGCCACGCAG
>JAOUET010000011.1 GCA_029858605.1 Coriobacteriia bacterium
GACGAAACGGTCGTGGCCGTCGATGCGGTCGTGAGGGCCTCGATAGACGCGACGGTGGGCCAAGAGGCCACGAGTCTTCTCGGCGACGTGGAGGGCGCTTCCGACGACCTCAACGCAGCCATCGCCATCATCGGCGACGTGAAGGACGATCTCGCCGAAGACGAGGCCGGGCAAGCCGAGGCCTTGGCCGACTCAGCCGAAGCCAGGTTGCGGATGCTCGAGCACGCGACGCCCATTCTGGAAGCGAGTGCCATGGTGGCGGCGTCGCTCGATCCCGCAGATACGGCCATGGATGTCCTGGTGGAGGCCGAAACGCTCTCCGACAGGGCGGTCAAGGAGTACAACAAGCTGACAAAGGCGAGCGTCAAGAAGTCGAAGGACCTCGCTTCGCAGTCGGAGGAGAAGGTCAAGGAGGCGAAGACGCACTTCGAAGAGGCCGAGAAGGCGTATCCGAGTGCTGATTTCGCATCCTATGAGGCATACTGCGACGAGAAGATCGCAGTCCTCGCCCTCTCCAAGAAGGCCGACGACGCGTTTCTCGCCAACAAGCCCAAAGACGCGAACGAGTACAGCGACAAGTTCAACGCTGCCGAGAAGAAACTTGTTGCACAGGCGGAGAAGCTGCCGGAATCCGTCCGTGCGGTCATCTCCGCCGCCTATGAGAAGGACGTCGAAGAGGCCTCCGCCGCTTATTCGCAGGCGCGTGCCGAAGCAGCCGAGGCCGACGCGCGTTATCGAGAAATGACGGGCGAGTGAGAGGCATGGCAGCTTCGGGAAGCGCCTGGGTGCGTTCCGTCTCGGCGTGGCAGTCTGCTGTCGTGCGGTAGCGGAGGGGACATTCGATGGATACGGCGTTCTGGTCGCACTGGGGATGGCCGTTGGCCACGGCGGCTCTCGGCTATGTGTATGTGGCACTGCTGATGGCTCAGTGGCGGCAGCGTCGCAAGCCCCACCAGCTGGCCTGGGCCCTCGGATTCCTGCTCTACGCTGTTGCAGCGACTATGGAGGCGTGGTCGGAGGCCGCGCAGCACTGGGATCCCACCGTCTATCGCGTCTACATCGTGATCGCGGCGGCTCTGGTTGGTCTTCTCGGCCAAGGAACGGTCTACCTGCTGTTCAAGGATCGCAAGTGGGGCAACATCTACCTGGCCTACAACCTGGCTGTCACGGCGATCTTCCTATACGGAACGTTCACCACCGACCTGGGGCCGCTCACGCCTGGAATCACGGTCGGAGGTCTGCCGCTGGGGGCTTCGGGCACGTTTCCGCGGTTCATGTCCATGTTCCTGACGATTCCGGGTTCGGTCGCACTGCTCGGCGGATCGGCGTGGTCGGTGGCGAAGTTCTGGTCCAAGCCCGAGTACCGCTATCGGGCGTGGGCGAACGTGCTCATCTTCATCGGCACGCTCGTCATCGCCGGTGCCGGCTCCATGGCCCGCACAGGGCAGACTGTCGGCCTCTACCCTGCGGAGATGGTCGCTTCGGCCATTCTGCTCGCCGGCTTCCTGATGGCGGGGACGTTGGAGAAGGGTGCCGCGGCCGTGAGGGCACGCCTGGGTGCCGC
This sequence comes from Coriobacteriia bacterium, assembly GCA_029858605.1. Taxonomy (GTDB): domain Bacteria; phylum Actinomycetota; class Coriobacteriia; order Anaerosomatales; family JAENZW01; genus JAENZW01. Next base: position 1,565 of record JAOUET010000011.1, read on the forward strand.
ACGCACAAAACGAGAAGACGCGGACACGCCGACCGACAGACCGTAGGCATCCGGGTCGCGCACGGGCCGGGCTAGCCCTCCTCGTAGCCGCTGCCGAGACGCGCGAGTGCGCCGACGTCGCGCACGACGACCGCGCGATTCCGCACTTCGAGCACGCCGTCCTCCTTCAAGCGCGCGAACGCTCTCGAGAGGGTTTCGGGGACCGTTCCAAGGGCGGCGGCAAGCTCTCCCTTGGTCATGCCGAGATCCACAAGCAGACCCGTCGGCGTCGTCTGCCCCACCGCAAGCGAGCGCTGAAAGAGGAAGCGTGCCAGCCTCGAAGGCACGTCGAGGGCGAGCGTCTTCACGACGCTGGTGAACAGTACGAGCCGATAGGCAAGATCGCTCACCATGCTTGTGGCGACATCGGGTTCCTCGGCGATCAGGTCGAAGAGCGCTTCTTGTGGAAGCCAGGCGACGGTCCCGTCCGTCGAAGCCTCGACGTTGGCGGGATTGCGTCCGCGCGCGAGCGCGGCCACCGCCGAGAAGGGCTCGCCGCTGCCGAGGTCCTCGTAGGTGATGCGCTTGCCGTCCGCGCCAAGGTAGTAGACGCGCGCTTTGCCCGCGATCACTACGCCGAAGCGGGTCGCGGGTTCGCCTTCGGTTGCCAGAGTCTCGCCACGGCGCACGGTTCGCGTGTCCACCTGTTCGGCGAGGCGACGAATGGCGGCGTCCGAGGCCGAAGACCAGAGGCGGCATGCCCGGAGAGCGGAGACGACTTCCGGTGCGATGTCTCGCGGTGGGGACATGGCGCCCTCCTCGACCTGGGGGTCATCGGCAGCAGCGTAGGCGATCTTTGAGGATTCTTCCCGATTCTTGACATGCGTCAAGGCATTTGGACCGGCCCGCGCGTAGCGTTGTCGGCGAAAGGGCGGCCCAGCGGTGGAGGCAAGAGAAGTGAACGATAGCTTCGCCGACAAGATGAACGATCGCGATGTCGCACACGATGTGCGCGTACTCGGTGGCTTCATCCAGATATGGTGCGACGGTAGCCACGAGGACCTCGAGCGGAGTCGTGTGGACACGCGGGGCGCCGTCTTGGGAGTCTACGGCCGCAAGATCCCGAGGCTGTGTCCCGATTGTGAGGCACACCTCGCCTACGGGGAGATGCGGCGTGCCTACTGCCCGAAAGACCCGAAGCCGTTCTGTGCGCACTGTGACACCCACTGCTATCGCCCTGAAGAGCGCGAGTGGCACCGTCAGATGATGCGCTATTCCGGCCCGAAGTCGTGGCGCAAAGGCTACGCGATCGATGGGATCAAACATGCGCTCGAGGCGCGCAAGTATCGCAAGATGGCGGCTCGGCTGCCAGCGAAGAGAGGAACATCATGAACACGACTACCGTGACACGCCAGATCGTCCGCATCGATGAGGACCTGTGCAACGGCTGTGGGGTGTGCGTTTCGCCATGTGCCGAAGGCGCGATACAGATGGTGGACGGCAAGGCCAAGGTGATACGCGAGGAACTCTGCGACGGCGCCGGCTTCTGCCTCGGCGTGTGCCCCACGGGCGCGCTGGCGATCGAGACGCGCGAGGCTGTTCCGTTCGACCACGAAGCGGTCGAAGAACACGTAGCCGAGCGACCGAAGACCTACATCGCGCAGACGTGCTTCCGATGCGGTACGGACGAGGACCACTCACCGCTTCTGCCCGTGCGCCACGATGGGCACAGCGAGTGGGTCTGCATGCGCTGCCTGCCGGCTCTTATCCACGGCTAGACGGACATGAAGAGGCGCGCGGCGGTTGTGGCGCTCATCGCTCTTGCGGTGATTGTCGCGGGTGCGGCGGTCGTGTTTGCCTTCGGCACGCCGAAGGCGACCGCGCCATCGCAGTTTGGAGGCAGCTCGTTTGCCGGTGGCGAGGGGCCCACCGAAGTTCCCCCACCCGACCCGTCCTCGCCGTTCGCGATCGAAATCCCTGGTTGTGTGTGCCACAGCGACGACCCTCGGGTGGTCGAGGAACACTCGAGCTACCGCATGAACCAGTGCTTCGGCTGTCACGCTGACGGCATGCCCGAGATGGCGCGATAGCTTGGGGTTGACCGGGTTCGCGCTGAGCCGTCCCTCGTGGATTATCATAGGCCTGGAGAACGGCTCTCGCCGTTCCGTCGCGCCCTCGAACAGCCGGGAGGATAGATGCCGGAGGTCGACCAGTACCTTCACGCCCTCGCCGACGACATCGGACCGCGTCCAGCGACCACAGACGCAGAGGCCGCCGCCGCCGACTACCTCGAGGATGTCATGCGCGCGCGCGGTCTTGACGTCGAGCGCCAGGAGTTCGAGTGCCCGCGCACCTACTCTTGGGCGTACGTCCTCTACAACGCGCTCACTATCACGGCCGCCGTAGCTTCGGGCTGGCCGCGCTTGTTGTGGCCGTCGTTCGCGGTATCGGCTCTCGTCGCGCTTCTCATGTGGATGGACCTCGACCTTCGCTGGGGTCTTACGAGTCTCATGCCGAAGGGTCCGAGCCAGAACGTGATTGCGAGGTACACGCCGCGCTCTCGCCGTGGCGAGAAGACACGCAGGGTCATCCTGGTGGCGCACTACGATTCGGCCCGCGCGTCGCTGGCATTCGCGCCAAGCATGGTGCGCAACATAGAACTGACGTTCCTGCTTCTCAAGACCTGCACGTTCCTTGTTCCGGCGGCGGTTCTGGTGCGCGCGTTGCCGCAGGTCTCGCAATACGCCCCTTGGGACTGGTACGCGACGATGGCGCTTTCGGCATACCTGCTCCTGCCACTGCTGATCAACGTGCATCGAGAGCTGTTCATGAAGGCGACGGACGGGGCCAACGACAATGCCTCGGGTGTCGCGGCGATGCTCGGCGTGATGGACGCTCTGGTCCCCGAGCGCGAAGCGCCGGACCTTGGGGCGACTCAGCCGATCAGAAGGGCCCCCAAGACGACTTCACAGCCCGAGGAAGCACAGGAAACCGGACTCCTGGAGTATGCACCAGCGGGGGCTCCCGAGGCCGATGTCACCCAGCTTCCGGAGGACTTCGAGTGGGCCGAGCCGACAAAGGCCTCGTCCGACCAATCCTCGTTCGAGTTCGACACCATCGAGTTCGACGAACTGTCGACGTCCCGGAAGCGCAAGCCTGCACCTTCCGGAGACTGGGCCGATGTAGTCGATGAGGGAATCGCCGCCGAACCGCCTGCAATGGCTCCGGTCGAAGAGGAGTCGAGCGGTGAGGCGGGACCGGCGCAAGAGAAGTCGCGCCGCCGCGGTCTCTGGTCTCGCTCGCGAGGGGATCGCGAAGGCGGTGTGTCGAGCTGGTTGGGACTAGGACGTGACTTCGACGCGCGGGACGAGGGCCGCAAGATCGGCTCCTGGGACAAGCTCGATGACGACGACGGCTTCGGCGACAAGGGCGGATGGGCTGGCGACGACCCCATCGGCGACCCGGATTTCGCTGCCACGGAAGCGTCTCGCATACGCAAGCGGGTGACCGAGTCGATCGACCGAGCGTTGTCGGAGAAAGAAGTCTGGTTCGTCGCCACAGGGGCCGAGGAAGCCGGAAGCTACGGCATGCGCGCCTTCCTAGACGCGAACGCCGAGGACGTGAAGAGCGCCGCTATCATCAACCTCGACAACATCGGTGCGGGAACGCTGCATTGGGTCACGGCCGAGGGGATGGTGCGGCGCTACCGGGCTGACCGCAGGCTGCTCAGCGTGGCCAGGAAGGTATCGCGAGAAAGCGAGATCCTCGTCAAGGGACGCGAGTACAAGGGGCTTTCGACGGACGGCACGGTGGCGCTCAGAGATCGCCTGAAGGCAATGAGCATCATGGCGTTCGACATCAACGGACGTCTGCCGAATTGGCACTGGCGAACGGACACGAGCGACAGCGTGCAGATCGAGAACATCGAGAAGGCCAAGAAGTTCGTGGTGGGGATTATTCGCGAGCTCTAGCAGGGCAGCGGAGTCACGACGCGCGCCCTACTCTCCCCCCTTCGCCACCGGGTGTCGCACGGCGAAACGGTCGGCGTAGAAGGACAGAACGGTTCCTCCCAGCATCAGGACGGTTGCGGTCCAGAAGACCGGAAGCATGAACGCCGAGTCCTGCATGGCCACAACGACCAGGCCGAAGACGATGAACCCGAGGTGGAGAAGCCCCGAGCCGGTCTTGGTCAGACGTCCTTCGGTGATGTATGAAGGCGCCCGCGTTCCCGCAACGGTGAGCGCCACCACGGCGACCTGGATGAGGCCGGCCAGGGCAAGGTAGACGGTGAGCCCGGTGGCAAGCGACGCCGTCGCGAGCCAAACGGCCAACCCGACGGCGAGCATCGCGCCCGAGACGGCGACGAGGACCTTTCGCGAGAACAAACGCTTGGGAACGCAGAGCCCCATCACTACCACGAGGAGCACGATCTGGGGGGCCGCGATCGCATTCATTCGCGATACGAAGTCGGAGTAGCCGAGCTGCTCCCACGCCGGGTTCGATCGCTGAGCCCACCACACGTACAGCGCGCCCAGGAAGGACTGGATCCCGAGCGAGCCGAGCAGGATGACGGTCGCCAACGCAAGGCCGAAGTCCCAGTTTCTCCTCAGGGCCGACCGTTCCATCGCCTCGACCTCATGCATAGCTGTGCGCTCCTGGTATGACGTAGGTAGCCAGGTACGTGAGCAGCAGCACCAAGAACGACAGGATGGCGACGAGTGCCACGAGTCGCCACATGCCGCGGCGGCGCAAGTAGAGGCGAGCGTGCAAGTACGCGGTGTACAGCAGCCACATCATGATGGACATGTTGACTTTGCCCGACCACCACCACGACTCTCCCTGCCATGCGAGAATCGCCCACGGGAAACCCAACAGCATTCCTGCCGTGAGGGGCGTATACCCGAGTCTCGCCCACCGATAGGCGGTGGTTTCGTACGCCGAGTAGCGCGACTTGACCATCTGCAATGTCGCGACGAACGAAACGGTGAAAGCGCCGTACGACACGAACAGTAGCGGTGGGTGTACCCACATGTACCACGTGTTGTAGAAGAACTGGCGCGCGCCCTCCATGCCCTCGTAGGCTGTCATGGACATCGCAGGGACCCCGGATGCCATCCCGGTCAGGTAGGATCCGTACTGGCCGAAGAACGACGGCAGTGGCTCGGTGAACGGTCTGCCCCAGACCGTAGCACCGGCGACGAGCCCTGCCAGCAGAAGCGCGACACCGGGGAGAAGCTCGTTGCGATGTCTGCGCATCGCGAGCGCCATGACCGCAACGACGACGGCCCAAACGTAGAGCTTCTCCGACTCGATCCAGAGCGGTACTGCAATATGGCCCGTGACCTGCCCCGTCTGGGGGTTCACCACGACCGCGCTCTCGTAGATGCGCCAGTGGAACCAGACCAGCACCAGCTCGCCTGCAAGCAGCAGTGCCGAGGTCGCTACGAGGATGTGTCCGAGCCAGCGGCGCAGCGGAGGTAGAATCGCGGCGGCCGCAAGTGCAACCGCCGCAATACCCAGCAACCATTGGATCGGTGCGCCTATCAGCGCGGTCGTATCGATGGCCTTCACGACCGAGTCAAACGTCGACTGTGCGTCCATCTGTCCTCCGGCTTGCGTTCGGGGCAAGTATACGCCGCGCGCGCTGAGCGTTTGCTGTGCGGGAAGTGCTGACGATACACTTCGATTCACCCTGTTTCTCTGAGTTGGCCGAAGTTGCAGGAGGGTGCCGGTGAGCCCGAACCGGATGGTCAAGAAGTTGTCTCGACTGCTCAAGGTCTCTTGGCGCGAGCAACCGACTCGGTTCGACATCGAGGCGATGCAGGCGAACGTGCGCCGCATCGGCCTTGTCATTCGCGTTCGCTGGATCCTGGTCGGGGCACTTGCCATGTTCTCGGTGCTGGCCTCGAGCGCCTATGCGGCGGAGTACCCCTGGGGCACGCTTTGGCCGAACATGGTAGTCCCGGCGGTCGCCCTCGCCCTCGTCCTCGTATACAACACCTTCTACCAGCTCAACTACCGGCGGATGGGCAACATCGCCATCTTCGGCCACGCGCAGCTTCTGCTCGACGCCGCGGTCGTGACGGTGCTCGTCTACTACAGCGGTGGCGTGCACTCGTGGTTCTGGGCCATGTACTCGCTGTTCGTTCTCGAGGCGGCATTCATCCTGCCGAAGCGTAGGGACGCATGGTTCATCGCGGGCGCGGGTGCCGTTCTCGCGGGGTGCGTCACCTGGGGCGAGTATCTCGGCGTCCTTCCGCACGTCGAGATGCCGTACGTCCCCGACCCACTCAACCAAGACTTCACGTTCGTGTCCGTGCGCTACCTGTGGCAGGTGACGGTGATGGCGGGAACCGCAACCATCGCCACGCTGATGATGTCCGTGATTCGCGAGAGGGAGGCCGAACTCGCCGCCTCCTCGATCGTCGATGACACCACGGGCTTGTACGACAGGCGCTACTTCCTGCGGGCGTTGGGCAGTGAGGTGCTGCGCGCCGAACATCACGGGCGCACGCCGCACGTACTGCTCGTGGATATCGACCGGTTCGGCGAGTTCAATCGGATCCTGGGCCTCGAGCTTGGGGACGAGATGCTCAGACAAGTCGCATCAAGCGTTGTTGCAGCGCTCGGGAACGGAAGCGAACACACATCCAATGTGGCGAGTCGATACGGGGGCGAGGAATTCGCTCTGCTGCTCGCAGAGCGTTCGGATGGCGGGATGCCGACGGTTCAAGACGCCTTGAACCTCGCGGAAGGTCTTCGCGTCGCAGTCGAGGAGTTGCGGCTCCACGACGCAGGGGTGACGTTGAGCATCGGAGTCGCCTCCTACCCCGAAAACGGCTCTTCGGCCGACACCCTGCTGGATTCTGCAGACCACGCGCTCAACGAAGCGAAGACCGTCGGCGGGAACGCCGTTCGCGTCGGGGACTGACGTGCGCGAGCGAATCGAACGCGTCTCCGTCGGGTTTGCTTTGGCGATTCTCGTGCTGGGCGCTTGCGCGATCGCGCTGGCGACTCCGGGCTTCACGCGTATCGTGATGGTCCGTACGGGCGGACCGGAGCGCGCCGGTTTGGACGTAAGCACGGCGATTCGCACTGCCGAAGGTGTCCGCGCCTACATCACCGGTGTCGCGGCAGAGCCACTGCCGGATGAAGTCGACGGGCGCGAGGGTTTCGACAAACGCGTCGTCGCACACCTGGATGACGTCCGCAGCCTGTTTTCGCTCGCTCGCGTGGTCACGTCGCTAGCGGCCGCGATTCTGGCGATCTGGCTGTCCTTGTGTCTGGCGCGGAAGCGAAGCGAGGCACTTGCGGCCGGACTGCGCAGCGGGTCGCTCTTCACGCTTGGACTCGTCGCGGTGGCGAGCGTCGTGGGCTCATTCGATTTCGCGAGCTTCTTCGACGGCTTCCACAGCTTGTTCTTTGCGGCGGGCACATGGACATTCTCGTACGACGACCTGATCATCCAGTTGTTCGCCCAGTCGTTCTGGGCGACAGCGGCTGCTTCTTGGGCGATCCTGGCCCTCCTGGGGTCCGCCGTCCTCTACGTCGGTTCGCGCCTCCTGCAGCGACCAAGGGCCGACACGGCGCATTCAGGGCATGACAACCCCGTGAACTAGTGTTAACGTGCCACACGGGAACTCACCCTGAGGGGTTCTGTACATTGCCTGGGCTGTCAGCGCTTCGTTTCGGCGCCGAGAGGCCGGGAGCGAGGAGGTGGACAGCGCATGACAGCAAAGGAAGGCTTCTGCGTCAAGTGCAAGGAGAAGCGTGAGATCCAGGATGCTCAGGAGATCACGATGAAGAACGGACGCCCGGCCACGCAGGGTACATGCCCTGTTTGCGGCACCAAGATCTTCAAGATCGGCAAGTAGCGGCCGATTCGTTCTGTGCAGGAATCGAGCGTCGCGCATCGTGCGTGGCGCTCGATTGTATTCCGGCCGAACCTGCGCTCGGGCGATGGGTGGGCGTGTTGACACTCTGCTGACGGCAGGAGTAGCGTCCATATGCATTGTGGGCCGTGTCTAGCTCGTGGAATGGAGTTTCAAGCGAGATGAACGTGGTCGTAGTGGGATGCGGGCGCGTCGGCTCTCAGCTGGCTACGCTGCTTTCCGTCGAAGGTCACAACGTCGTGGTCATCGACAAGGACGCCGAGGCGTTCAAGCGTCTCGGCACCGTCTTCAACGGCATCACTATCCGGGGCCTCGGCTTCGATGAAGATGTGCTGGAGGAAGCCGGTCTCAGGGAAGCGGACGCGTTTGCGGCAGTCACCAATCTCGACAACACGAACCTCATGGCTGCCGAGGTCGCTCGCAAGATGTTCGAAGTCCCACACGTTGTCGCGCGTCTGTACAACCCCATTCGGGAGCGGACCTACCAGCAACTCGGGCTGGACTATGTCTGCGGGACCACGCTTGTTGCGGAAGTCCTGCTCGACAAGATTCACGCGGGCCACGGACATCACGTGTCGGCCCTCGGGGATGTCGAGGTCATCCAATTCATGGCGTCGGGAGTCTTGGACGGAAAGCGCCTGCACGACGTCGAGATTCCACGTCGCTTCCGCATCGCCGCTGTCTGCCGAGACAATATGATGCTCGTGCCCGAGCCGGACACGGTTCTCAGGCAGGGCGACATCGTCCTTGCTTCGGTCAAGGAAGAAGCGTTCGAGAGAATCGAACGCTACATGGAGGAATAGACGGTGTACATCGTCGTCAACGGCGGAGGGAAGGTCGGGTCGCACCTCGCGCAGATCATGGCGCAGAGCGGACACGATGTCGCGATCATCGAGAAGCGAGACGATGTCGTGGAGAAGCTCGTGACGGAGCTCGGCGGGCATGCTCTCGTGATCCACGGCGACGGTTGTGACGCTTCCTATCAGGAAGATGCTGGCATGGCCAGGTCGGATGTCTTCGTGGCTGCAACCGGCGATGACGATGACAATCTCGTTGCGTGCCAGCTCGCGAAAGTGGCCTTCGGCGTGCCGCGAACCGTTGCCCGCGTCAACAATCCCAAGAACGAGCGCATCTTCAACACCCTGGGCATCGAGGCCATATCATCGACGACGATAATCGCGCGCATGATCGAAGAAGAAGCGACCGTCGGCGACATTCGAACCCTGATCTCGCTACGCAAGGGCAACATGTCGATCGTAGAGATAGAGTTGCCCAGCGACCGTTGCGTCGTGTGCAACAAGAGGGTCGCGGAACTCCCGCTGCCTGTGGACTGCGTTCTTGTGGCGATCATTCGCGGCGAGGACATCGTGACGGTCCACGGAGACACAGAACTGCTTGCCGGGGACGTAGTCATCGCCTTCACCTCCGTCGAGCACGAGCGCGATCTCAAGAAGGCGCTCACGGGACAGTAGGCCTTCGACGCAACGATGCCTGTCAACCGCGGCTCGACTCGCGCTGCCGTTTGCCGCTCGGCGGACCCTGTTCTACAATCCTTGAACGCGATGCGGGCATAGCTCAGTAGGTAGAGCGACAGCTTCCCAAGCTGTAGGTCGCGGGTTCGAGACCCGTTGCCCGCTCCAGACTCTCTCGCGGGCCGCATTCGCGGCCCGCTTCTCATGTCGGCGCCGTCCGTCGCTCCAATTCGCCGCCTGTCGGCAGCAGGCAGGAGTCGGCACTCCCATGGCGAACGTACGTTCGTAGAAGCTCGCATGGCCGCGCGCCCCTCTCCTCGGCGGCCCGAAGAGAGGCGGTCGTTGTGTTTCGGCGAATCGGGATGTGCCTTTGCGTAGTTCTCTGCGTAGTGTTCTGTGTCTGCGCGTCGGCGGGAACGGCGTTCGGTAGTTCAACATGCTGGCCGCTCGCGAGCGGAGGGCCGATCGTCCTGCCCTTTGACGCGCCGTACGCGGCGACAGGCGGCGATGTATGGACGCACCGCGGCGTGGACATTCAGGCGGAGCCCGGCGACGAGGTCCGCGCATGCGTCACGGGCGCGGTCGTCTTCGCCGGGAGGGTGCCAGCCGGGGAGGGCGCGTCGACGATCGCGGTGACCATCCAGCAAGACGACGGTTCCCGACTGACGTGCATGCCGCTGGAGGAGGTCTGCGTTTCGGAGGGCGAACGGGTCGAGCCGGGTGCAGCCATCGGACTGCTCGCCACGAACGGGGATCCGTCGTCGGAGTCGCCGCATCTGCACGTCAGTCATCGCGTGGGGAGCCGATACACGGATCCGATGGGCGTGCTTGTCCCGCCTGCATCCGCGCTGCCGGAGTCTGAGCCATCGACGGTGCGTCAGCCGGCCGAGTCCGAGGCGGCTCGATCGGCGCACACGGGTAGTGCGAGAGAGAGCTCGGAAGGTGAGCCCGGCATGTCTGCCGAGCTTGCCCCCCACGCGTCGTCGAGTCTGCCGAGGGCCGGGCAGTCGTCGATCTCACAAGCGCGGGCGGTCGCTCCGGTTCGGGTCCGCACGACAGCTGCTGAGTCGTTCGATGCCGCGCGGCGCTACGAAGCGCGGGCAACGGACGTAATGGGATCCCAGTCAAGACACCAACGATTCTCGGTCGTCGGCGACACCTCTGTGCCGTGGACGATCGTGCTGGCGACGGCGTTGCCGTTCGCCGTGCGGTTCGGTCGGAAGAGTCTCTTGTCGAGTCGGCGCCCGGGGGAGAGTGAAGTTGCGGCAGCGGTAGGGCGGTGATAGACTCCAGAGGCTCATTTCCTGCTCCGGGTCAAAAGCCTTCCGATCCCGGGGCCATTCAGCCCAGAGGAGGTGAACACGTGAAGGCGTATGAACTCATGCTTCTACTCGACCCCAATCTCGAGGACGATGCCCGTGCCGACGTCGTCGGCAAAGTCGAGGGCCTCGTTGCCGCGCAGAAAGGTTCCGTCGACAACGTCGATTCGTGGGGCAAGCGCACGCTTGCCTTCGAGATCGGCAAACTCACCGAGGGCGACTACATCGTCGTCGACTTCCATGCTGAACCTGATGCGATCGCCGAGATCGACCGCGTGCTGCGCATCACCGATTCGGTGGTCCGCTTCATGCTCGTGCGCCGTGAAGATCGCGACTGACGCTGGGCGCGCTGGCGGAGCGGTTCCGCCGGGACCGATCCGTTCGAGTAAGGGGTGTTACCAATGAGCATCAATCGAGTCGTCATAAGCGGCAATCTGACACGAGACTCAGAGCAGCGCGCAACTGCAAGCGGTCTGTCCGTCTTGAAGCTGGGCGTTGCAGTGAACGATCGACGCAAGAACCAGGAATCTGGCGAGTGGGAAGACTACGCGAACTTTGTGGATGCCACGATCTTTGGCGCGCGCGCGGACGCTCTGGCTCAGTATCTCGTCAAAGGCACCAAGGTCGCCATCGAAGGCAAACTGCGGTGGAGCTCGTGGGAGAACCCGCAGGGTGAGAAGCGCTCGAAGCTGGAGGTGGTGGTCGACGAGATCGAGTTCATGAGTTCTCGCAGCGACACGACGAGCTTCGCGCCTTCGGATGAGGGAAGCGCTTCTCCGGGCCCGGCGAATGACGAAGAGATTCCGTTCTAGAAAAGACGGCGTCCGGCGAGCCCCTCTCGCCGGGCGGCCGCACGACCACGCGTCCGAGTACGACGCGAGAGGAGGAATGAGATGTCGGACTATTCGCGCAGACCGCGTCGCAAGTACTGCGCGTTCTGCAAGGACAAGGTCAAGCACATCGACTACAAGGATGTCCAAGCGTTGCGCAGGTACATGACTGACCGAGGCAAGATCAAGCCCCGTCGCGTGACCGGCAACTGTGCTCAGCACCAGCACCAGCTGTCGATTGCCGTCAAGCGCGCCCGCGAGATGGCTCTCGTGCCCTACACGGTGCCGGTAGTAAGCGGCAGGATAGACAGAGGTAGGGGCAGATAGCGCGCACATGAGCCCACACGATCGTGACATACGGCGCATCGCGGCACTCGGCGGAGCATGTGCGATCGGCTCTGTCTTGACGCCGATTCTGCCGCCGCTTGGACTCCCTGTGGTCGGAGCGTCTCTTGCGAGGCTCCGGTACCGCTTCGGGAGCAAGATCGCGGTTGCCGTGGCGATCGTTTCTGCGGCACTGGCGACGCTACTCTTGGGAGAAGCGTCGTTCGCCCGCTTGGCCGATGCGGTAACCGTCGTCGCTGCCGTCGTGCTGGCGCTCGTCTTGGCGCGGCGACTGGTTTCGATGAGTCCGGGACTTGCCGTCATCGAGGCAGTCGTTGTCATGACCATCGCCGTCTTTGGCGCGCAGGCCCTGGGGGCTTGGATGTCCGGGACTACCGTCGTCGCCGAGGCTCGGGCTGCAGCCGAAGCATCCGCCGCTCTCACGTTCTCCGTGTTCGGCGGTTCGTCCGTGGCGATTGCCGATTCCGATGTCGCGTCGCTGGCCGATTTCCTGTTCCGGGCCTGGCCCGCCGACTACCTATTCAACGCTGTCGTCTCGAGCATCCTCTTGGTCGTCGCGATAGGGTGGGTCGGGCATGCGTCCGGCGTGTCCGTGCGACGTCTCCCGGCCCTGCCGAAGATCGATCTCGACCCGCGTATCCTGTGGTTCCCGGTGGGGGCCGTCGCGCTGATGATCGCAGGTCGGCTGGTCGCACAAGGCGAAGTGCTGGAGACTGCGGGACTGAACATCCTGTTGGCGACGCGGCCGCTGTTCCTCTGGCAAGGGCTAGGCGTTGTGGCCGGGCGCGCATCGAGTGCGGGCGTGAAGATGCCCGCGCGAGTCGTGCTGTACGCGTGTGTACTGATCCTCGACCTTCTCTTCCTCGCGACAAGCGTCGTGGGTCTGTTGGACATGCGATTCAACTTCCGGCGGCTCGCGCGCGCGGACGACCCCAGCGGCCGTCCGCTGGAGCGAGAGTCCGGAATGTAGGGAAAGTGCACGTAGTGGCCGGGCACACGAAGTCCGGCGAAAGCAAAGGGAGCAACCGATGAAGGTCATTCTCCTGCAGGAAGTGAAGGGAAAGGGTGGCGAAGGCGACGTCGTCGACGTCGCTCGCGGCTTCGCCGTGAACTACCTATTCCCGCGCAAGATGGCCGTGGAGGCCACGAACGGGAACGTGAAGCAGCTCGAGCAGCGGAGACACAACATCCGGATGCGCGAGGAAGACCGGATAGCCGAAGCCGAGCGGATAGCCGAAGCGCTGGACGGCACGTCTGTGTCGATCACGGCGAAGGTGGGCGAAGAGGGCCGCCTGTACGGGTCCGTGACGTCCACGATGATCGAGGACGCGATCGAGCAAACACTCGATGTGAATGTGAACCGGCGCAAGATCGACGTGCACGGCCACATCAAGGAAGTCGGCGAGCACGAGGTCACCGTCCAGGTGTACCGGGATATCAAGGCCCAGGTGACCGTGAACGTGATCGGTGAAGGGGTGGAGCCGAACCCGCTTCTGGCTGAGGCTCTAGCGGAAGACTCCGTTGAGACCGCAGAGCCGAAGGCGGAAGCTGCCGACTCCGAAGAAGCGGAGGAGGCCCCCAGCACCGAGGAGGCTTCCGACGAAACGGAAGTCGAGCAGCCGGGTGTCACCGACGACGAGGCGACATCAGGCGAGTAGCCGCAGGCTGGTTTCACGTCATGCGACGCGCCGTCCAGCGGGCGGCGCGTCTTGCTGTGCGCAAACAAAGTCGCGAATCTGTGGAAGATGCGGAAACCCATAGAATGAGCAGCTAGGAGGCGTTGCGCGACTGTGGATACCGACAAGCAGCCCGTTTGCATGTCAGTGCTTCGCGATACATTGGCAATGCGACACACGTCCCAGCGGACCGGCACTAGAGCGCAAGAGGAGAGAATACCCACGTGGCAGACACGAGGACCAGGCCCGCCCTAGCTCCGGTGACCGACCTCGTCAACCGGAAGCCCCCGCACAACCTCGAAGCCGAGCAAGCGATTCTGGGATCGATGTTCCTGTCCGCTGAGGCTGTCGAGAACACGCTGTCCAGCCTTCAACCCGAGGATTTCTACCGGCCGGCTCACGCTCGCATATACAGAGCCATACGCCACCTCTACGATCGCAACGTGCCGATCGACCAGGTGAGCGTTGCAGATCGCCTCGAAGCCGCTGGCGAACTCGACCAGGCCGGAGGGAAGGCATACCTACTCGATATCACCGGTGTCGTGCCCACGGCGGCCAATGCCCACAGGTACGCCGAGATCGTGAAGCGCATGTCGATGCTTCGGCAGCTGATCGGTGCCGCAACCCATATCGTGGAGCTAGGCTACGAGGCCCCGGACGACTTGACCGAGGTCGTGGAAGAGGCCGAGAAGCGCATCTTCGATGTAACGAACCAAAGGGTCACGAGCAACTTCACTCACATCCAGGAACTGCTCGGAACGGTGTTCGAGGAGCTCGAAGACCTGTTCGAGCATCAGAGACATGTCACCGGCGTTCCTACAGGTTTCGAGGACCTCGACAGGCTTCTCGCCGGACTCCATCGGGGCGATTTGATCATCCTTGCAGCGAGGCCGTCTGTGGGCAAGACGGCATTCGCCCTGAACATCGCAGTGAACGCCGCGAAGGCGGGCACATCGGTGGCCCTATTCAGCCTCGAGATGGCCTCCGATCAGCTCGTCCAGCGCGTCCTTTGTTCGGAGGCGCGGGTGAACTCGCAGGACATGCGGACGGGGTACGTCAAGGAGCAGGACTGGACGCCGATCTCCAAAGCGATGGCGCGCCTCGCGGAACTCGACGTCCACATCGATGACACCTCGTCGATGTCGATTCTCGAGCTGAAGGCGAAGGCGCGACGCTTGCTCCGCGAGCGTCCCAACTCCATCGTGATCGTCGACTATCTGCAGCTGATGCAGCCGACCACGAGGCGCAGTGAGAATCGTCAGACTGAGATCGCCGAGATAAGCCGGGGCCTGAAAGCGCTTGCCAAGGATCTGAGCGTGCCCGTATTGGCTCTATCTCAGCTGTCACGTGCTGTGGAACAGAGGGCGGGCAAACGCCCGCAGCTCTCGGACCTCCGCGAGTCTGGCGCCATCGAACAGGATGCCGACGTCGTGATGTTCATCGACCGAAACACGGATCCGCGCGGAAGCGAGGACGAAGACGATCGGCCTCCGAGGGGCATCGCAGAAATCATCGTGGCGAAACATCGCAACGGCCCCATCGGTTCGGCGAAGCTGGCCTTCGTGGACCGCTTCGCGAAGTTCGTCGATGCGGCGCGCGAGCCGATGTAGTCTTCGAGTCGCGCCTAGGACTTGGGCTTGAGATGGTAGAGCCGTTGAAACTCCGCCTCGTCCCAGCCGACCATCGCTCTTGAACCGATCTCGAGCACGGGCACCCCGTACTGCCCCGTCATCAGCGCCATGCGTTGTCGCGCCTGGGCGTCGTGGATTATGTCGACCTCGACGTACTCGATGTCGTTGTCTTCGAGATATGCTTTGGCGACTTTGCACCACTTGCAGGCCTGCGTAGTGAAGAGGGTGACGCGCTTGGGGTTCGCCATCAGCGCCTCCTCTCACTACTATGGTCGCCGAGAGGGTAGTCGCGCGGCAAGGGCGGCGCGGGAAGATAATGGATAGGCGGCCCGAACACACAGGAAGCACGTCACGGCAGATTCGGGGGTCCCGCGCGCGCTACCCGGCACCGGACGCGTCACCGAAAGACGGGAGCGACTGTGAGCGAACGCTATGACGTGGTGGTCGTGGGAGCTGGACCCGCGGGCATCTTCGCGGCTCTCGAGTATGCGCGAGCGCAGGCCGGTCGGATAGCGATCTTCGAGAAGGGACACGAGATAGCGAAGCGCCGGTGCCCGGCACGCGAGACGGCCTGCGCCAGCTGCCGATCGTGCGACGTCATGTCGGGCTGGGGCGGCGCCGGAGCATTCTCAGACGGCAAGCTCACGCTGTCGGGAGAGGTAGGCGGTTGGCTCGGCGAGTTCGTCGGCCACGACGAACTGGATAGGCTGATCGAGGATGCCGACGAGCTCTGGCTGAAGTTCGGGGCCGATGAGACCGTTCACGGCCCAGACCCCGACACTGCCGCGCGTCTCCAGCGTCAGGCCTCGCTTGCGGACATGCAGCTCGTACCCATGCGCATCCGTCACCTGGGAACGGACCGCTCCCCGGCAGTACTCAGCGCGATGCGGGCTCACCTCGAAGGCTTGGGCGTGGAGATACGCACTGACACCGCAGTCGGGAGAATCCGGGCGCACGGCGGTCACGTGGAAGGCGTCGAACTGACAGACGGCACGTTCTTGCGAGCGAACGCGGTGGTCGCTGCTCCCGGGCGAGAGGGAGCCGAATGGCTTGCCGCGCAGGCTGCCGAGCTGGGCATCGGGCTGGCCAACAACGCCGTGGACATCGGCGTTCGGGTCGAGGTCCCGGCTGCGGTAATGGAGCCGCTCACGGATCCACTCTACGAGGCCAAACTGCTGTACTACTCAAGGGCGTTCGGTGACAGGGTTCGAACGTTCTGCATGAACCCCTACGGCGAGGTCACGACGGAATCGTACGGCGATGTGGTCACTGTCAACGGGCATTCGTATGCCGAGGACAAGACCGAGTACACGAACTTCGCGGTTCTAGTGAGCCAGAGCTTTACGCGCACGTTCAGGGAGCCGATAGCCTACGGGCGCTCGATAGCGCGCCTCGCGAATCTACTTGGTGAAGGAATCATCGTCCAGCGTCTGGGGGATTTGAGGGTCGGCAGACGCTCCACGCCGGCACGCATCCAGCAGTCGGTTGTCAAGCCGACGATGTCTCACGCGACTCCGGGGGATCTCGCATGCGTGATTCCGTATCGGCACTTGACCGACATCCTGGAGTTTCTGGACGCGATGGATCCTCTCGCTCCCGGCGTGGCTTCTCCCGGGACGCTTCTCTACGGCGTCGAGGTCAAGTTCTACTCCTCGCGCATCGAGGTCGACCAGAATCTCATGACCCAGGTCGCCGGCTTGTATGCGATCGGGGATGGTGCGGGAGTGACCAGAGGGCTCATACAGTCGAGCGCCAGCGGCCTGGTTGCGGCAAGATCGCTGCTCAGCGATCGGAGCCGCTAGAGCGGTTGGTCGGAAGACTGAGGGCTGTCGCCCGAGCCCGGACCCCCCGCATCTTCGGCCGAACTCGTCTCCTCGGCGGTTACCAGGTGCACGAAGACGTCCTCCACCGTCGGCGCGACCCGCTCGATTCGCAGCACCTTGAAGCCGGCAGGCTCGAGAACCTCTCGAATGGCCTCGGCACCGGCAAGCGCACGGCCGACGTTGACGTGGAGCGCGGTACCGCTGGCGTACACCTCCACGAACGCATGCGAGGAGTCAAGCACCTCCAGGGCTCTCTCGGGGTCGTCCACCTCGACCTCGAGGATGGAGTCTGGCATCTGCTGCTGCTTGATCTGGGCGGGCGTGCCGATTGCGGCGAGTCGGCCTCGGTAGATGAAGGCGAGCCGATTGCAGTGAGCGGCTTCGTCCATGTAGTGAGTTGTCACGAAGAGCGTGACGCCATTTGCGGCCAGGTCGTAAAGCAGATCCCAGAAATGACGGCGCGCAGTAGGATCGACACCCGACGTGGGCTCGTCCAGGAAGATGAGATCGGGCTCGTGGATCGTTGCGCATCCTAGCGCGAGGCGCTGCTTCCACCCCACCGACAGGTTCGCGGTGAGCTCCTTCTCTCGGCCGACAAGATCGGCCATCTCCAGAATGTACGCACGGCGCTGGGCGAACGCATCCTCGTCAAGGCCGTAGACTCCCGCGTAGAATCGCAGGTTCTCGTCGACGGTCAGGTCTTGGAAGAGGGAGAACTTCTGGCTCATGTACCCGATGTGGCGCCGTATCTCCTCGGGTTCGCGCACGACATCGGTTCCGAGGATCGTCGCCGTGCCCTCGGTGGGTACTATCACGCCGCACAGCATGCGGATGGTTGTGGTCTTGCCGCTTCCGTTGGGGCCGAGGAAGCCGAAGATCTCGCCTCGCCGCACGTCGAAGTCGATAGCGTCCACGGCGGTGAAGTCGCCGAAGCGCTTCGTGAGTCCGAGAACCGAGACCGCAACGTCCTCGTCGGACACGGTCGCCTCTTCGGCGGGTTTCTTCCTCAGTAGTGCCATCGTGACCCTTCAGTCCGAGAGACGCTTGTGGAAGCGCGAGAGAGCGAGGCCGAATACGACGACCGAGAACGCTGCCATCGCCGCGAATTGCGGCCAGAGTGCCTCGAAGCCCGCGCCCTTCATCCAGTTCGAGCGGAGAATGACGAGAATGTAGCGAAGGGGGATCGCGTAGGTCAGCGGCTGGATGGTCTCCGGCATCGATTCGATTGGGAAGATGTAGCCCGACAGAACCATCGTCGGGATCATGATGAACATGGTCGCCTGCTGCGCCTGATGACGCGTTCGCGAGACCATGGACACGAAGATCCCCTGTCCGATGGCCGTGAACAAGAAGAGGAAGAGGCCAAGCCCCACGACAAGCACGCTCCCATTGAACGGCACTCGGAACCAGTACGCGCCGATCACCATCGCCACGGTCACCTGAATGGCGGCGACCACCACGTACGGCGCTATCTTGCCGACAAGGTACTCGGCCCGGGTGATGGGGGTGACGAACATCTGCTCCAGCGTCCCGCGTTCTCGCTCCCGCACGACCGCCTGGCCCATGATTGCGGTGATCGACAGCATCAGGATGAGGGCCGCGAGTCCAGGGATCATGGCGTTCACACTGCGCAGGGACGGATTGAAGAGCACCCGCACCCGCGCGTCTATCGTCGCGGTGTCGGGGTCGAATCCCAGATCTTCCAGCCGCTTCGCGTTCAGATCGCCGAGGATCTGCTGCGCATATCCCGAGGCGACCGACGCGGTCTTGCTGTCGGAGCCGTCCACGACGATTGCCACGGCTACTTGCTCGTTGCGCTCGAGGTCTGCTTCGAGACCGGGCGGGATGAGTACGGCGACCTGAACGCGATTGCCGTCCATCAGCGGTTGAACGGCGTCTTCCGACAGAGGTCGCTCCTCGATGATGAAGTAGCCGGAGTTCTCGAAGGCGTCGGCGATGCTGCGAGAGGTCTCCGTGCGGTCCTGGTCCACGATCGCGGTCGGGAGGTTGCGCACGTCGGAGCCGACCACGTATCCGAACATGATCAGGTAGAGCATCGGCATGATGAACAGCAACGGCAGAAGGAGCCGGTCCCTCCTGAGCTGGAGGAACTCCTTCCACATGAGCAATCTGACGCGCTTCATCCGCACCTAGTGCGACCTCCTCGCGTAGAGGAGGGAGGCGATCGTCACCGAGACGACCGCATACGCCGCAAGGGCCATGACCTCGGGCCAAAGGATCGCGAAGCCCGCGCCCTTGAGGAACACTGAACGGGCGATCACGACCATGTACCTGCCGGGGAACGCGTACGACACCCACT
>JAOUET010000138.1 GCA_029858605.1 Coriobacteriia bacterium
GAGAAAGCGTTGGCCGGATTCCCGCCGACCGGGAGGCGCCGCACCGCTTCCACCGCATGCTTGCCTGAACGTACGGATAGTATCATCTGCGCGTCAGCGGCGGCAAAAGAACAGCCGCCCGCGCGCGCCGCTATGCAAAGCAAACATGGTGCCGATACCTGAGAAAGTGCCACGGACCAGACCAGGTCCGTCAGGTTTCGAGAGCGTCTGTGTCGCCGACGGGCGGCATCTGCTGCAGCCAGACGACATCGGGCTTGAAACCGACCCGATCCAACAGCTCCAAGTACTCGCTCTCCTCCAGCGGTCCGCTCGCGCCCTTCAGGGCGACCATGGTCGCCTCGATCACGTTCGTGCCGAACGAACGCCCACCGAGCCGCGGTGTGGAGGTGACGATGAGCTCCACTCCCCGATCGCGCAGGAACTCCAGGTCCTTCGCAGTGGTGGTGTTCGTCAAGATCCACTTCCCGCTCATGTCCTCGGGCATGTACCGACGCACGAACTGCCAGTCGCCCGCGATTATGTCGGCCTCGCGATACATGGCCTCGTGCTTGCCCGTGTACGTCTTCTCCTGGCTCGAGCCGGTTGGGTAGAGCCAGGAGAAGGGCATCTGCGCTGCTATCGGCGTGATTGCGCGCACGAGCAGGCGCAGCGTCCCCCAACGTCGGATGAGGATGGGGATGTCCAGAGCGTAGAGCAGGTCGCCGAATACGAGCTCGCAACCGGCGTCGTGCAACCCTTCGGCCATTCCCCATCGATCCACGGCCGAAGTCATGAGGACCTTCTTGCCGCGAAGATCGAGACCGAGCGTGTCCGTCATGTACCGGACGGTAGACGCCTCGACTGCGCCCTTGAGACCCGAGCCGCACACGATCGGAGTCTCGACTGCCGCTCGCCGCAGCCGCTTGGCCTCTCTGAAGTAGTAGTCGTGCCCGTCGGCGCGCAGGTAGATGTCGATGCCGCCCATGCCGAAGGCCGCGACCTTGCCGTCCATCTGAGAGATTCGGGCCTCGGCTCGATCCAGAGACCCGTCGGTGCCTTCGCGCCTGATACGAAACCGCTCGCCCAGCAAGTCCACTTCGACTGTGTGGTCGCGCGCCGAGGAGCCGATGGAAACGCCTAGGATCTCCTTGACGGCCCCCACCTCCCCGCACGCTCGGCAGCATCCCGCAAAGCGGCGCTCACTCGGCCCGAACGAGGACGCTCGACCCGGGCGCTCATGACACCTTCGAGGACGCCACGCAGCTCGCCGAGGTCAACCTCAACGTCCTCTCTGAGCGGCGTCTGGCCGAGCGGCATGCTGACGACTTCGGCACCCAGGATCCGCTCCACTAGCTCGATCCGCCAGTCGCTCGCCATGAGTACCACGACGTCGTAGTCGCGCAGCGTGGCGAGGGTTTCCAGCAGACGGTTGAAGACTTCGCTTGCGGATGCCGACTCGATACGCTCCCGCTCCGCCTGGGAGAAGACGAGCGTGAAGTCGACTCCTACTTCTTCGGCAAGCGACATGACCTCATCGGTGTTGGCAACGGGGAAGCCGATCAGTGCGACGCGCGCGCCTCGGCGAACCTCTCCAAGCGACTCCAAGAAGGACACGAAGGAGCGCTGGACGCCGTGCCCCCGTGCGACCTCCTCCTGCGTGGCACCGGCCTCTCTATCGCCGAGTATCTCGTCGACGACATCGTGTATCTTTTCGCGACTCACGACCTTGTCGCCGATGCGGTAGAATCTCACGCCGCCTCCCCAGTCTCTGTGTACAGATGTGTACACAGCGCTACGAGTATAGCCGAGGGCCCCTTCAGGCGTTGCGCTCGTAGACGAGCATGAGACCTCGCAGTGTCAGGTCGACGTCGACGTGACCCACGGTCTCGCAGATCGGCGCCATCACGGGCGCCAGACCTCCCGTGGCGACGACCGGCGTCTTTGAGCCGAGTTCTTCCCACATGCGCCGAACCAGACCGTCAACCATCACGGCCTCTCCCAGCATCAGCCCGGCTTGCACGGACGTGCGCGTGTTCGTCCCGACGACCTTGTCCGGCGGTTCGAGATCGACTTTCGAGAGACGAGCCGCCTTCGAGAAGAGCGCCTCGGCGCTCGTCTCGACGCCCGGCGCGATGGCGCCGCCGACGTAGGCTCCGTCACCGTCGACGACATCGAGAGTCGTTGCGGTACCGAAGTCGACGACGATCACGGGTCCCCCGAAGGCCTCGAAGGCGGCAACGCCATTGACGATGCGGTCCGCACCGACCTCGTGGGGATTGTCGTACCGGATCGGCATGCCTGTCTTCAGACCCGGACCGACAACCATCGGAGCACGCCCGGTCAGGCTCTCGGCAACCTCTTCCCAGGCAGCGCCCAGCTTCGGCACGACCGAGCAGATGACCACGCGCTGGACGTCCATCGGCCCACGCCCGTCGGCAGCGAGCAGTCCGCCCACCTTAACGCGCAGTTCGTCGGCGGTCAGCGCGTGGTTCGTGGAGATGCGCCAGTGACCCCCGAGTTCGTGACCTTCGAACATGCCGAGCACGGTGTGGGTATTGCCTACGTCGACCGCAAGTATCACGATCCGCCCCTCTTCGGCAGACGCCCGGTATGACAAACCGGTAACGCCCCAGGTAGTCGCTCATAAGCGATGGTATATCATCGGCGCAGGTCCCGCGAGAGGACAAGTTAGGAGCTCGCATGACCGAAACGACTGCTCAGATCCTGCTCGTCGACGACGAAGAGTCCATCCTCCAGTTCGTCTCGTACAACTTGCGCAAGCAGGGGCACGAGGTGACTTGTGCCGAAGACGGCGACAAGGCGCTGTCGCTCATGCAGGAGCGCGACTTCGACCTCGTCATTCTCGACATAATGCTGCCCGGTATCGACGGCTACGAGATCTGCCGCAAGCTTCGGGCCGTGACCGACGTGCCCGTCTTGTTCCTGTCGGCCCGCGACACCGAACTCGACAAGGTCGTCGGACTGGAGATCGGTGGCGACGACTACCTCGCCAAGCCCTTCGGAGTGCGCGAGCTGCAGGCTCGCGTCAAAGCGCTCCTGAGGCGAGGGGCACAGCGCAGGCCGCTGCCTGCCGGAGTGGGCGGAGAGCGACTCGAGGCCGCCGGCATCGTCCTGGACGAGGGCGCCCACACTGCCTTCTTCGGCAAGAAGGAGATCGACCTGACGCCGCGCGAGTTCGAACTCCTGGCGACGCTCATGCGATACCCGGGCAAGGTGTTGACCCGCGAGCAGCTGCTCAAGCAGGCATGGGGCTGGGAGTACCTCGTCGAGACCAAGACAGTGGACACCCACGTGAAGCGCCTGCGCGACAAACTCGAAGCCGCTTCGGTCGACCCGGTCGTAGTCGAGACGGTGCGCGGCTACGGCTATCGCATCCGGAGGTAGGCGCCTTGCACGCTTCTATACGCACGCGCCTGCTCGCGTCCCTCCTCGTCGTGACGCTTGCGTCTGCGGTCGTGCTGTCGTGGTACTTCCTGCAAGAGGTGGAGAGCTACGGCGTCCGCAAGCTCATGGAGCGAGTGGAGGGCGACGCGAGCTTGCTCGCGGCGCTGGTGACCGAAACCGGCATCGACGACCACGGCGCGCTCGAAGACGCACTAACCGAGGCGCTGCTCGTTCCCGCCTCGCGAATGATGGTGCTCGACGACGAAGGGCAGGTGGTGGCTGACTCCGGTCCTGGAGCACCGGATGTCGACGACGAGCCGTTGCCGATCGTGGGGGGCGACGATGCCGACGCGTTCGGGGAGAGACCCGAGGTAGCCAACGCTCTGGAAGGCACGGCGGCAAGCTATCAGCGCACCGCTCCCGACGGAAAGCTGCAGATCTACTCCGCCTACCCGATCTTCGACGGCGACACCGTCGCCGGAGTCGCCTACGCGTCCGCCCGAACGTTCTCGGTGCAAACGCTGATCCGTGACTACCAGACTCGGTTGCTCCTGCTCGGCGCCGTCTTCGTGGTAGTCACTCTCGTGCTGGCCGAAGTGCTCTCGCGCTGGCTAACGGCACCATTGCTCTCACTCGAAACGACCTCTGCCGCATTCGCTGCCGGCGATCACACGGTACGCGTTCAGCCCTCGGGTGCGCGCGAGACGCGCGCGCTGGGGGAGGCTTTCAACACGCTGGCCGACGAGGTCGAGCGGATGGTGGATCAGCTGCGCGCCGAGGAGAAGCGCAAGTCGCGCTTCGTGTCGGACGTCAGTCACGAGCTGCGCACTCCACTCACGGCCATTCGCGGCACAGCCGAAACGCTACTGGAAGGCGACGTTCCACCAGAGGAGGCCGGGCGATTCCTCAACACGATCGTTCGCGAGGCCGACCGCCTTGCGCGGCTGGCCGACGATCTCCTCACGCTCCAGAGAATCGAGGGCGCTACCGGGGAGTTGCCGCTTCGCCGAGTGCGCCCAAGAGAGGTCGCCGACCGCGCCATCGAGGCCCTGGAGCACGTCACCGAGCAACGCGGCGTGAGCGTGAAAGTGACCGGCGAGGCACCGGAGGTGCTCGGCGACCCGGATCGGCTGCAGCAGGTGGTCGCGAATCTCGTGGACAATGCCAGCCGAGTCATGACGACCGGCGGATCGATCGTCGTCGAGGTCGGGTCCACCACGACTTCGGCAACCATTGCGATACTGGACGAGGGACCCGGAATGCCCGCCGAGGATCTCGACCGCGTCTTCGACCGTTTCTACCGCTCCCAGCCGAGCAGGGACCGCACTAGCGGCGGCGCGGGACTAGGGCTGGCCATAGTCAAGGCGATCATCGACCGGCACGGCGGAGAGATCACGGCCGCGAACCGCGACGGAGGGGGAATGAGCTTCACCGTGAGCCTGCCCTCCTTCACCTCCCGACAGCCCAAGAGCGAGCCGGAATCCAACCGCACCTAGCACTCCAGCTGCAGGATCGTCCTGTTCGGCGCCGCTTCGGCGAACAGTCCCGCCGTCTCCGGATGACACGTGAACACCACGACTTGTCGCTGTGAGGCAAGCTCG
>JAOUET010000139.1 GCA_029858605.1 Coriobacteriia bacterium
GCTGGAACGCCGCTTGCCCTTCTTCTTCGTCGGCTTCGCCGGTTTCGGAAGCGGTATCTCGATGTGTTCCTTCACTTCTGCCGGAATCTCCTCGTCGGTCTCGGCGTCCTCGTCACTGTCCACATCCTCGCCAGTCTCGATCGGCTCGTCGACGACCTCTATCCCGGCGTCGCGGAAGTGACCGTATATGTTGTCTACCTGCTCATCGGTGAGATCGATATCGCCGATGACGCTCTGGATCTCTTCATCCGTGAGATTGCCCTTGCCCCGACCCATCTTCGCGAGGGTCTTCACCTCGATGAGCTGGAGCTCGGGTGCGTGCTTCGCGGCCGTCGCCGCGGCCGTCGCAGCAGCCTCCTCGGCCTTCATGCGCGCGTCCTCGGGCGTGGCCTTCGCACGCGTGGCCTTCGCGCGTACCGCCGATTCGCTGCGATCCTTCGGCACGGACTCACTCGCGGCCTTCGGCTTCTTCGGCGCTTTGGCCCCAGTCTTGGCCGAGGCCGTCGACCCCGATCCGGCCTTGCTAGACGTGGCCTTCCTGCGCGACGAAGGTTTGTCCGTCTTCGACGCTGTGGACTCCTTGTCGCCCTTTGCGGCGGTCTTGGCTTCCTTCTCACCCGCCTCGCCGACAGTCTTGGCTGCGGCCTTTCGCGTGTTCTTCTTGCTCTCAGCCTTCTGGGCCACTCCTACCCCACACTTTCATCCGCGTCTGCGTCTTCGGCTGCTCCCCGGCGAACACGATCGAGCATGACCTGGAGAGCAGCAGTCTCTCTGAAGAGTTCGTCATACTCGACCCGCTCCTTGACTTCATCCAGTCCGCGAAGTCGAGCCTTCTTCTCTATGATTTGACGCTCGAGGTCGAATTCCTTGAGCTTGATTAACACTTCTCGCGCAACCGAGGGTGCGTCTTCAGTCTCAAAGTCCTCCAGAAGCACCCCGCTGAGCGTTTCCGCAGCCGCGGCATCCGATGCCGATACAACGTCATAGAGGTCTGTACCCACGGCGGCACCTGCCGCGACCACAAACTGGAGCAGACGGTCCAAGTCCGCGTCGGCGACGAGTCCCGATGCCAGGGTCTCTACGGCCGCTTCCCGCAGGCTCGGTTCGTCGACGACCAGGCGTACGTACGCCAACTCCGCCGCGTGTGCGGGATTTCGTCGCCTCAGCTCCGCAGCCCGATCGCTCTGTTCCGCTCCAGGCGTACCCGCCGTGCCGGCGAACTCAGGCTTGGCGCGAGTCACGGCGCCCTGAACTGTCCCGTAGTCCACTAGCAATCTGTCTGCCACGTAGTTCGCATAGTCCTGCCCCAGGATCGAACTCTTGACCGAAGCCAACACCGGTGCCACGGTCGCCAGCGCCGCAGCCCTGTCCTCGGGACTCGACAGATCGAACCCCTCGAGGCGTCGATCGAGAACGAAGCGCAAGAGCGGCACCGCTTCGGTCAGCACGGACCTCACGCCCTCTTCCCCGGCCTGGGAAGCGTAGTCGGCGGGATCCTTGCTCTCCGGCACTACCGCTACCGCAAGGTCGATGAGCCGCCCGCCTTCGGCATGCGAAACGCTGACGTCGATGAACTCTGCCGCACGATCAGCCGCTCGCAAGCCCGCCTCGTCGGCGTCGAACAGGTAGACGATCCGTCCTGCGAACCTGCCGAGGAGTTTGACGTGCTCGCGTGTCAGCGCCGTGCCGAGGGTCGCCACGACATTGCGGACGCCAGCCTCGTGCAGCGCAATCACGTCGGTGTAGCCTTCGACCACTACCGCCTCCCCGGCTTTCACGATCTCGTTCTTCGCGCGGTCGATGGCGTACAGGTTTCGCGATTTATGGAACACGGGTGTCTCGGATGTATTCAGGTACTTCGGCTCACCGCTGCCGAGGATCCGCCCACCGAACGCAACCGCACGTCCCTGTATGTCGTATATCGGGAACATGATGCGCTCGAAGAACCTGTCTTTGAGTCCGCGATCTGCGCGAAGCGCGAGGTTGGCGTCCAGCATCTCCTCTTCCGTGAAGCCGGCCTCCCGCAGGTACGCCACGAGCGCCCCTCTGCCCGGCGCGTACCCAAGCATGAAGCGCTTCGCGACTTCGCTGCCGAAATCCCGTCCCGCCAGGTACTCTCGTGCGCGCTTCGCCGACTCGTCGTGCGACATCACCAGCGTCCGGTGATAGAACCTCGCCGCCGCGTCGCACGCTTCCGTGAGACGCTCGCGCCGACCTCGAGCTACGCCGCCACCTTCTTCCCGAATCTCGATGCCGGCCCGATCAGCTAGAAGGCGAACGGCGTCTGGGAACTCCATGCGTTCTCGCCGAATGACGAACCCGAAGGCGTCTCCCCCCGCACCACACCCGAAGCAATGCCACAGCTGAGTTGCCGAATCGACCTTGAACGAGGGGGTCTTCTCGTTGTGGAACGGGCACAGGCCCCAGAAGAGGCGCCCTTTCTTCTTGAGAATCACCGACTCCGAGATGAGCGCGACGACATCCGTGGCTTCGCGCACGCGCTGCACGTCTTCGTCAGGGATGAATCCCACGCGCCCTCCTCTCGGTCTCTGAGACGCTCATACCCGCTTGAGTCGTCTGCACCTACCTAGACGACGTTGCTCCCGGACGCGACTGGCCTCCGGGAGCAACGATCAGAATCGTTGTCGGTCGGAAGACTACCTTCCGAGGAAGCCACCGCCCATTGATTGGAACAGCGGCACGAACACTAGAGAGACTACAGTCATCAGCTTTATGAGGATATTCATCGAGGGACCCGACGTGTCCTTGAAAGGATCTCCGACCGTATCACCCACGACGGCCGCTTTGTGAGCGTCCGAGCCCTTACCGCCGTGCTTGCCGCCCTCGATGTACTTCTTGGCGTTGTCCCATGCCCCACCGGCATTCGCCATGAAGACCGCAAGCAGGAAACCCGCGACTAGAGCACCGGCAAGCATTCCGGCGAGCATGTCGACGGACACGGCACCCACGACAATAGGTGCGGCGACCGCGATCGCTCCAGGAACGACCATCTCCTTCAATGCTGCTCGCGTCGAGATGTCGACACATGCCGCATAGTCGGGCTTGCCCGTCCCCTCCATGATGCCGGGAATCTCCCGGAACTGCCTGCGCACCTCCCCGATCATCGAGAACGCGGCCCGGCCGACCGCGCCCATCGTCAGCGCACCGAACAGGAACGGCAGCATACCCCCGATGAACAGTCCGACGATGACGTAGGGGTTCTCCAGAGACATCGAAAGCGACACGGCGTTCGCGCCTGCAGTGAGCGATTCCTTGAACGCCACGAACAGAGCCAGGGCGGTTAGGCCGGCCGACCCGATGGCAAAGCCCTTGGCGATTGCCGCAGTCGTGTTGCCCACAGAGTCCAGGCTGTCGGTGATCTTGCGGATGTCCGGACCCATCTCGGCCATCTCCGCTATGCCGCCCGCGTTGTCCGCGACTGGCCCATACGCGTCGACACCCACCGTGATAGCCGTGATCGAGAGCATGCCGAGCGCGGCAAGACCAATGCCGTAGATGCCCGAAGCCGCACTTGCGTCAGCCTGATTGCCCATGGCGTAGGAAGCGATGATGCCCGCGCTCACGACGAGAATCGGCAATACGGTGGACATCATCCCCGTACCGAGGCCGGCGATGATGTTCGTCGCCGCGCCCGTTTCGCTCGCTTCGGCGATCTTCTTCACCGGGCTGTAGTGGTCCGAGCAGTAGTACTCAGTGATCTTGCCGATGGCGATTCCGGCGACCAGACCGGCGACAACCGAGCCGAAGTACCAGAACTTCGCCGGGTCGGCGTCCACTCGGGTGGACCAGTGCCAGAACAGCCAACCCATCGCGCCGATCTCCAGCACGGCCGCCACGTAGGTACCCGTGTTCAGTGCGTTGTGCAGGTTACCGCCTTCCTTCGCGCGAACCGCGAACAGGCCGACGACCGACATGACGATACCCATAGCCGCGATCAGCAGCGGGGCCACCAGGCCGTACCTGAGATTGATGCCGCCCGTGCTTCCCCAGAGAGTCAACGCCAGAATCATCGGGGCGAGTATCGAACCCACGTAGCTCTCGAACAGATCGGCACCCATGCCCGCCACGTCGCCGACGTTGTCCCCAACGTTGTCGGCGATGACGGCCGGGTTGCGCGGATCGTCCTCGGGAATGCCTGCCTCGACCTTGCCGACGAGGTCCGCACCCACGTCGGCAGCCTTCGTGTAGATCCCGCCGCCGACGCGCGCGAACAGCGCGATGGAGCTTGCGCCCATAGCGAACCCGTTGACAACCTCGGGTTGCGGATTGTCCCCGCTTATCAGTAGGAAGATCGCCCAAAGCGACAGGCCACCCAGCCCGAAGGATGCGACCGTCAGGCCCATCGTCAGGCCGGAGCGGAACGCGACGTTGAGGGCTTTCGCAATACTCTTCGTCGCGGCCTGAGCCGTCCTTGTGTTGGCACGCGTCGCCACGTACATGCCGAAGAACCCCGCACCGGCCGACAGCAGCGCGCCCGTCAGGAATGCGACCGCCGTCATGTACGGCATCGCAGGCACGACAACGATGACAACAGCCACTACCAGTGCGAACACCGCCAGAACGCGGTACTCCCGCCTCAGGAATGCGAGTGCCCCCTCTTGCGTGGCCTTCGAGATCTCCTGCATCTTCTCGGTGCCCGGATCCTGCTTCAGGACCCAAGAGCCGAGGTAGACGGCCACTGCCACACCGAACACGGCAGCAGCCGGTGCCATCCACGCTACCCAATCAGCCATGAATGCGCGTCTCCCTTCCCCGGATGGTCACAAACCTTTGCGAATGGTACCCGAGCGTCGGCGCACGGGCAAACAGGCCGATTGCACCCCGGAGTCCTCGACATCAGAACATCCAGTTCTTCGGCATGAACAAGTTCTCGAACTGCCGAAGGGCGAACCGGTCCGTCATACCGGAAACGTAGTCCGTCACCCGCTGTGGGAGCTCCTTCGGCTCGAGCGGTC
>JAOUET010000140.1 GCA_029858605.1 Coriobacteriia bacterium
CGCGACTACTCGCTGCTGAAGGGCAAGTGCGGCGCGTGCGAGTACAAAGCGGTGTGCGGAGGATGCCGCGCACGTGCGCTCGAGATCACGGGCGACTACCTCGAAGCCGAGCCGTACTGCGTCTACGATCCGCCAGCGTGGAGAGGCGAGTGCTCTGCCGAGGAGACGGAAGGCCCCGGGGACGAGGAGGGCGGTTCGTGAACGATGCGCTCGCGCTCACCGAACTCGACCGCAGGGTTCTGACCGAGATACAAGCCGGCTTCCCTGTCTCCTGGGCGCCATACTGTGACATCGCGACGACGCTTGCCGAGTCGGGCTACGCGACCACCGAGGTCGACGTTCTCAATAGCGTGCTGAAGATGCGCTCCGAGGGTGTCATTCGCCGAATCGGTGCGATGTTCGACTCGCACCGGCTGGGCTATCGCTCCACACTTTGCGCCATCGCGGTCCCGTCCGAACGGGTCGACGAAGTCGCCGACTTGATTGGCGGCTACTCCAACGTCACGCACAACTACCTGCGCGAGGATCGCTACAACATCTGGTTCACGCTCATCGCCCCGTCGCAGGAGCGCATCGACGCCATCCTCGTTGAGATCGCGCGAACAGCGGGCATCGACGACATCCTGGACCTGCCCGCGATTCGGCTCTTCAAGATCCGCGTCGATTTCGATCTTACCGGCGAGCGGGGCGAGCGTGGCGAGAGTGCCCAGGCGCCGGCTATCGTCAAGCCGGCCGAGACTCGGTCCGTAGCGCTCGTCGACGATGAGAAGGAGCTCGTTCGCCTCCTGCAGGAAGACCTGCCCACGGGCGAGCACCCCTTCGAGGAGCTCCACGAGCAACTCGAGTTTCGCGGCGTCGATGTCACTCGCGAGTGGGTGCTCGACACGACGCGACACTGGATCGAGACAGGCGTGATACGACGCTTTGGCGCGGCGATCAGGCACCACAAGACGGGTTTCTCGGCAAATGCGATGGGCGTGTGGGACTGTCCCGACGAGCGCGTCGAGGAAGTCGGCTCAACGATGGCCTCCTTTGCGGAGGTAAGCCACTGCTACGAGCGGCCGAAGCTACCCCAGTGGCCGGCGAACCTATACACGATGATCCACGCCCGTAGCAAGGACGAAGTCGAGGACGTCGCGCGCCGCATACAGCAGGCGACCGGGCTTGCCGAACCGCGCTTGCTCTACTCGACTCGCGAGTTCAAGAAGAGTTCCATGCGATACTTCTCCGAAGAGGAGTAGGCGGCTGGGGAACGCTCGGGGAGCGGGCGGTCGAGGCGCCGCCGGATAACGTCGCGACGGGAGGTGAGCGCATGCCCAAGCGCGTGCTAGTCGTGTTCGGCACGAGGCCGGAGGCCATCAAGCTTGCCCGCGTGGTCGCGCGCATGCAGGAGCATCCCGCGCTCGAGCCAGTCGTCGCCGTCACGGCGCAGCATCGAGAGATGCTCGATCAGGTGCTGGAACTCTTCGGCATCGAGCCGGATTTCGACCTCGACATCATGCTTCCGGAGCAGACGCTGACGGGCGTCACGTTGCGTGCGCTGGACGGCCTCTCCCCGCTCATCGAGAGCGAGCGGCCGGATGCCGTTCTCGTACAAGGCGACACGACATCGACGTTCGTAGCGGCGCTGGCCGCCTTCTACCATCGCATCCCCGTGGGACACGTCGAAGCAGGTCTGCGCACGAACGATATGTACAGGCCGTTTCCCGAGGAAGTGAACCGCAGGCTTACGACGCAGGTAGCTCGCTGGCATTTCGCTCCGACGGCAACGGCGGCAGCGCATCTGTACGCCGAGAACATCGATCCGGCACGAGTGCACGTCACAGGAAACACCGTCGTTGACGCCTTGATGCACGTTCGCGAGATGCCATACGAGTTCCCGCCGGGGCGCACGGCGGATGCGATGTCGGACGGTAGCCGAATCGTGCTGGTCACGGCACACCGCCGAGAGAGCTGGGGCGAGCCCATGGCACACATCTTCACCGCCGTGCGCGACATCGCTCTGCGGTTCGACGACGTGCACTTGATGATCGCCACGCACCGCAACCCGGTCGTGGCCGACGAAGCCGAACGCATCCTCGCTTCCGTGGAGCGCGCCGACCTTCTCGGACCAGTCGAGTACCTCCCGTTCGTGAAGCTCATGGAGGCCTCCACGCTGATACTGTCCGATTCAGGCGGCATCCAGGAGGAGGCGCCGACTCTCGGCAAGCCGGTACTCGTGCTGCGAGATGTGACCGAACGCCCCGAGGCGTTGGAAGCGGGTGTCGTGAAGCTGGTTGGCACCGACAGGGACCGGATCTTCGGCGAGGCGGAACGCCTGCTCACGGACGATGCGGCCTACGAAGCGATGGCGCGCACGGCGAACCCGTTCGGCGACGGTCATGCGGCAGAGCGCATCTGCGACATCCTAGGCAGGGACCTGGAGGCCTAGCAGTGGCCGGGCGGCAGTCAGGGACGCGCGGGCAGTCGCGCGTGCGCGCCAGCGTGCTCGTGGCTTGGTTGCTGCTCGCAGCATGCGCGGGAGCGCTCCTCTGGGATCTCGTGCGCCTTCCCGACATGTATGCGTTTCCACGACCTACGCGCGCGATTGAGATTGGCGACGCAGCCGAAGATATCGGTCGGGCCAGAGCGGTGAACGCGGTTGTCGGCGATGCGGTGCAGCGCGAGACGGAATACGTTGGCGGTCAGATTGACGTACTCCTTGTTCCGGAGGATTTGGCGTCCCTGCTCGATGTCGACGCCGACGTATTCGCGGGTCGCGAGCAAGCGACTCTCGACCGCAGGCTCATGAGACCGTTCATCGGCGTCATGCCGAAGGTCGGCGACTACGACCCGGTGCTCACGCGCGAGCAGGTCGCAGAGTTCCGTGCTCCGGACGGCGAACATGTCGTGCACCGGTATCCTCTGGGCGTCTACACCGTTGCGCACGATCGCCCCTCCGACTCGGCAAGCGTGTACACGGATCCAACTCACTCGGAGGTATGGATCATCTTCGAGCCCTCTCCACCGGAGTCCGCGCCGTGAGCGACTCTCCTGCAGCGGTCGCCTCTCTCGGCGCCGCCTACACTTTGACGACCCTAGGGCTGGGGTGGGTCGTGCTCTTCCCGCTGCGGCAGCGTCTCGGGATCGTCGGCTATCATCTCGCGTCGTATCCCACAGGGCTCCTCGCGTGGCCGGTTGTCGCATGCGTATCTTCGCTTGTCGGCCAGCCCTTCGGCGTTGAAACCGTCTTCTTCGGCGTTCTGCCGTACCTGTTCTTCGGCCTGCTGTTCGCGCGATCCTTGGCACCTGTCTCGAAGAGCGGTGGCGAGTCCGTCTGGCCACGTGAATCGCGAGCCGTGGCTTCCTACGTGATATGGGGTGTCGGCATCTGCGGCATTGCAGCCGTGGTCCAGGGCACCGGCGCCACCGCAGTCGGCTACGACAGCGTGTTTCACTACGCGGCCTGGGGCAGCTGGCTCGACCTCACGGGCAAGATAGGTGCGGAGATCGCGGGCGCCTACGGCGCTCTCATTCCTTCGGCGATCGCCGCCTCTCGTGTCTTCGGCGTCGGCTGGCTTGCCTCGCCGTGGCCGATCCTTGCGCTCCACGTAGTAGCGATCGTCGGTGTGGGGGTGCGCGAGGCGACGCGGGGTCTTGCGCGGGTGTGGCGCATCGCGATCCCGGCGATTACGGTGGCGCTGATGGTCGCCAGCGCGCCGTTCCTGGCGCATTCGATCTATCTGCACAGCCACATGATCTCGGCGGCGTACCTTGCGCTCGCCCTCATGGCACTGCGCCACGCGTTCGTGCCCATACAGCCTCCCTTTGCCGAAGATGCGGTCTTCGCCTGGTGCTTCGTAGCCGGGGTGGCCACCGCAGGACTTGCGCTCGCTCGCCCCGACGGCCTCGCCTACGCGCTCGTGCCCCTTGCTGTTGCGGTCGTGGCGCGCCTGCACGGCCCCAGACCCGCACGAACGCTGACGGCTTTCCTCGTGCCGCTGCTGGCGTTTCTCGGGCTGTTCTACGGAACCGCGTTTCTCGAGACACGCGGCTGGGGCGGGGACAAGCTCACAGCGAAGACTGCTGCGGCCGTGATCGTTGCGCTCGCCATCGTCGGCATCGCGGGCGCCTTCCTCGACCGCATCCCGCACGCAGGGCCCTGGCTCGCGAGCCGGCGGCACGCACTGCTTGCGGCCACCGTGCTGAACGCGGTCGCCCTGATCGGGCTGTTCTTGGTCAGGACGGAGGAACTTCGCGCGACTACGACGATCATGTTCGGCAATCTGACAGAGCACGGAGGCTACGGTTCGCTCTGGGTCGTTGCGGCGGCTATGATTGTGCTGTCCGTGGCTTGGGCAAGGGTCTGGCGGCCCGACACCTGGTCGCTACTGCTGCTTTTCGCGATCGGTCAGTTCTTCGCGGTGGCCGTCGTAGTGCACGGGTTGGGTCATCCCGGGCGCTTGAGCCCGGCGGACAGTTTCGCTCGCGTGGCGTTTCATGTCGTGCCGCTCGTGTTCTGGTACGGAGGGTCCATCGCCGCGGGTCTGACGCGGGCGTGGCACGAGAGCCGGGATGCCGAGGAGGGGCGTTGAGCAAGCTCATCATCCAGATACCGTGCTTCAACGAGCAGGAGACGCTTCCGATCACTCTGGCCGAACTGCCGCGCGAGCTGGACGGCTTCGACATCGTGGAGTGGCTCATCATCGACGACGGCAGCACCGACGGCACCGAGCGCGTCGCCCGCGAGCACGGTGTCGATCACGTCGTGCGGATGACTCGAAACAGCGGGCTCGCGAAGGTCTTCATGGCCGGTCTGGACGCGTCACTTAGGCTCGGTGCCGACGTGATCGTGAACACCGACGCAGACAACCAGTACTGTGCGGACGACATCCCCGCGCTTCTGGAACCGATTCTGCAAGGTCGTGCCGACATCGTCATAGGAGCCCGGCCGATCTCCGAGATCCCACACTTCTCGCCCATCAAGAA
>JAOUET010000141.1 GCA_029858605.1 Coriobacteriia bacterium
TCAACTTGGGCAAGGTACGTGCCGAGGAGAACGCCTTCTGGTCGCTCGCGCCACACGACGTGTCCGTCATCTTGCACCTCCTCGGCGAGGATCCCGAGTCGGTTTCCGCGTCAGGGGCCCACTATTTGCGGTCCGGCGTGCACGACGTCGTGTTCGCGAACATTCGCTTTGCCAGCGGACGCTTTGCGAACATACACGTCTCGTGGCTCGACCCGCACAAAGTGCGCAAGCTCACGGTCGTCGGCACGAAGAAGATGCTCGTGTTCGACGACATGCAGGCAACGGAGAAGATCTGGATCTACGACAAGGGTGTCGAGCCGTCCCAGGCGATGTCATACGGAGAGGACCTGACGCTGCGGTTCGGTGACATCACCGTGCCTTTTGTCAGGATGACGGAGCCGCTCGCCATCGAGGTGCAGCACTTCCTCGATTGCTGCGCGAACGGCAAGACGCCCCGAAGCGACGGGCGAGCCGGTCTGCGAGTCGTGCAGGTGCTCGAAGCCGTGGATGCCTCCATGTCTGCGGGGGGAGAACCCATCCCCATCGATCTGGAGGTATAGCAGTGGCCAACCTACCGACCGTCGGCGACAACTTCGAGCACGGCATCGGGATAGTCGCGCACCCGAGCGTCATCATCGGCGACAACGTCTCACTCGGGCACCACGTGGTCATCGAGCCCGATGCCAAGATCGGCGACAACGTCAGGATAGGGAATCACGTATCGGTCGGACGCGGCGCGAAGATCTCAAACGGGTGCGTCGTCGCCGATTTCGCCGTTGTAGGGCGACCTCCAGCGCTTTCCGTGCGCTCCACGGCGAAAGGCGAGGATCTGCCCGGTGTCGAGTTGGGTGCAGGATGCAAGATCGGTAGCCACACGGTCCTAATGGCTGGCACGACGCTCGACGCCCTCGTGGTCGTGGGCGACAACGCAGGCGTTCGCGAAAGGTGCACCATCGGCAAAGAGAGCGTGATCGGACGAGGCGTCACCGTCGAGAACGACACTGAGATCGGCGAGCGCGTGAAGATCCAGTCGGGGGCCTACATCACGGCCTACGTGACAATCGAGGACGACGTGTTCGTCGCGCCGATGGTGGTCACGACGAACGACAACTTCATGGGTCGCACCGAGGAGCGCCGCGAGCAAGTCAAGGGCTGCACGATCAGGCGCGGCGCTCGAATCGGCGGAGGGGCGCACCTACTGCCGGGCATCGAGATCGGCGAGGATGCTTTCGTCGCGACCGCGGCCGTCGTCACGAAGGACGTGCCGCCAAGGACGCTGGTCATGGGGGTTCCCGCTCGCGTTGTGCGAGAGGTGCCCGAGGAACAACTCCTCGACAACCAGTAGTCCGGCCACGTAACAGGTCGTC
The DNA here is from genome assembly GCA_029858605.1 of Coriobacteriia bacterium. GTDB lineage: Bacteria > Actinomycetota > Coriobacteriia > Anaerosomatales > JAENZW01 > JAENZW01. The sequence goes on from JAOUET010000141.1 coordinate 1,368, forward strand.
CACGGACCTAAATGGTCCGCGGAGGTGCAGCGCACCATAGCACGGGACATATGACGATCGAGGAGAAGGAATGCCCGTACCTCTGCTGGACCTCAAAGCCCAGTATCTTGAGCTGAAACCCGAATTGGACGCCGCGATCGGCACGGTGATGGAGAACGCCGCGTTCGTAGGCGGGCCCAAGGTTGCCGAACTCGAGGCGTCGATAGCGAAGTACTGCGGTGTCGAGCACGCAGTCGCATGCGGCAACGGCACCGACGCCCTCTTCTTGATCATGGCGGCGCTCGGGGTCGGGCCGGGCGACGAGGTCGTCACGACGCCGTTCACCTTCTTCGCCACCGTCGAAGCGATAGTGCATACGGGGGCAATGCCGGTCTTCGTGGACATCGAGCCGGGGACGTACAACATGGACGTTTCCATGCTTGAAGCCGTCGTCACCGAGCGCACCAAGGTCATCATGCCCGTGCACATCTTCGGCCAGTGTGTGGACATGGACCCCCTGCTAGAACTTGCCGAAGCGCGGGGAGCCTACGTCGTAGAGGATGCCTGCCAGGCAATTGGCGCGACATACAAGGGAAGGCCCGCCGGCTCGCTCGGCCACGCGTCCGCTTTCTCGTTCTTCCCGAGCAAGAACCTCGGTTGTGCCGGGGACGGGGGAGTCGTCACCACGAACGACGGCGATTTGGCTGCCAAGGTGCGCAAGCTCGCTTCCCACGGCACGAGCAAGAAGTACTTCCACGACACCTTCGGAGTCAATTCGAGGCTCGACGCGCTCCAGGCGGCGATCCTGCTCGTCAAGCTCCCTCACCTCGACCGTTGGAACTCAGAGCGCCGCGCCGCCGCTGCCGTGTATGATGAACTGCTGGCTGACGTGGCTTCTCTCGAATTGCCCGTATCGCGGGAGTTCGGCGAAGCCGTGTATCACCTCTACATCGTCAAGGCCGCCAGTGCCGAAGAAGCCGAGCGCGTCATGTCGGCACTCAAGGAAGCCGGCATCGGCACTGCGCTGTACTATCCGCTGGCGCTGCACGAGCAAGAGGCCCTCGAAGAGCTTGAGGGATTCGTCGCACCCTCGCTCCCCGTGGCCGAATCTTGTGATGCTCGAACCTTCGCGTTGCCTTGCTTCCCGGGCATCACGACAAAGCAGCAGGAGGAAGTGGCGCGGACGGTGAGAGGCGTGCTTGCATGAGGAAGCTATCCATCGTTTCCGTAGTAGGGGCCCGGCCACAGTTCATCAAGGCCGCGCCGGTTTCCCGTGCGCTTCGCGAGCGGCACGACGAGATACTGGTGCACTCGGGGCAGCACTACGACTACGAGATGTCCGACGTCTTCTTCGAGCAACTCGGCATTCCCAGGCCGGACTACAACCTTGCCGTGGGATCGGGATCCCATGCTCGCCAGACCGGCGAGATGATGCCCATGCTGGAGGAGTTGTTCGTCGAGCGAGCACCGGACCTGGTCCTTGTCTACGGCGACACGAACACGACGCTCGCCGGCGCGCTCGCCGCATCCAAGATCGGGATTCCAATCGCCCATGTCGAGGCGGGCCTCAGGTCCTACAACAGGTCGATGCCCGAGGAGATCAACCGGGTTCTCGTGGACCACGTCTCCGAGTTGCTGTTCTGTCCGACGCGGGCGTCGTTGCAGAACCTGGGGGCCGAAGGAATCACCAGCGGCGTGCACTTGGTCGGCGACGTGATGCTCGACACGGCCCGCTTCTTCGCGGACGAGGATGGTTCGCGGGCGGTGCTCGAGGAGTACGGCGTGCGTCCGGGCGAGTACTACCTCGCTACCGTTCACCGAGCAGGCAACAGCGACAATGCGACGCGGCTAGCGGCGATAGTGGATGCGTTCGCCCGGCTCGACAAGACCGTGCTGTGGGCGCTGCATCCTCGGACGAAGGGCAACCTCGAGAACTTCGGGCTAGTTTCAAGAGTCGAAGACTCCGAGAATATCGTCATCACGCCACCGATGTCCTACGTGCATACGGTCTCCCTGCTGAGCGACGCGGCGGTGTTGCTGACCGATTCGGGAGGCATGCAGAAGGAGGCATTCTTCTTCGGCGTGCCGTGCGTGACGCTTCGCGAGGAGACTGAGTGGGTCGAGACCGTGGAGTCGGGTTGGAACCAGCTTGCAGGTGCCGACACGAATCGCATCGTCGAGGCGGTGGCGGATGCGACGTGTCCCACGGCCAAACCCGAGGTCTACGGTGACGGTCATGCGTCCGAGGCGATAGTAGCAGCCGTCGAGAAGCACTTCGGGCTGGTATGATACGTCGTCCGTGCGCATCGCGCGGCGACTACTAGGATGTGTTGATGGGCAAGCATTCGGCAAGAGGGAGACGCAAGAAGGCTCGCGAGATTCGGCCGAGAAGATCGGCCGTTGAAGAGTCGCCCCTTTCCCCGCGGGTTTTCGAGCCGAAGAAGCGCGGACCCCTGGAGGAATCGCCGGAGTTGCCGGTGCATCGCGAGCGGCGCAAGCGCCGGATCAAACGAGTCCTCCTCGGTATCGGTGCCGCGCTGCTGCTGCTGGTCGTCGTTGCCGCGGTTTGGGCGTGGCTCTACATCCGTTCGATCAATAGGGAGTTGCAGGCCGAAGACCCCGAACAGGCCGCGGCGATACGAACGGCTCTCACGACCGCTCCCGAGTCGAAGGAGCCGGTGAACATGTTGTTGCTCGGGAGTGACGTGCGCCCTGACGAGGAGCAGGCTCGTGCGGACACGATCATCCTTGCGAAAGTGGATCCCGAGAGCAAGCGCGTCTGGATGATATCCATTCCCCGCGACACCCGTGTCGAGATACCAGGACACGGCGTGGACAAGATCAACGCGGCGCATTTCCTGGGTGGACCGGCCTTGATGATCGACACCGTCGAGGAGTTTCTGGGCTTGCCCATCCACCACTACCTCGAGGTCGACTTCAAGGGCTTCGTCAAGATCGTCGATGCGCTCAACGGCGTCTACATCGATGTGGATACGGAGATCGATGATTGGAAGGCCGCGAGTCACAGCAAGCACCATGCGGCGAGCCATATCGACCCCGGCTACCAGCTGCTCGACGGCGATCACGCGCTGACCTATGTCCGCAGCCGCAACTTCCCGGATGCCGATTTCACGCGGATGCGTCACCAGCAGGAGTTCTTCAAGGCCCTCGCGGATCAGTCGACTCGGTGGGACAACCTCCTGAACGCTCCGGACATGATTCGCGAGTTTGCCAAGGCGTCGACGACGGACATGACCGTGGGACAGCTGCTCGATCTCGCAAGAGCGATGCGCGGCATCGGGGATTCCAGCATGCAGACGGCGACGCTGGTGGGCGAATGGCGCAGCCCGTACGTTTGGCCGGACGAGGGGCTGAAGGAACGCCTCGTGCAGGCTCTCTTGGAGGGTGGCGATATCGAGACCGCGAAGGACGGAGGCGGCGAGACCTCCGGGCTAGCGCCGGCCGACGTAACCGTTACCGTGCGCAATGGCGGCGGGATCGAGGGTATCGCAGGTCAAGCCGGCGACATCCTCAAGGCGGCAGATTTCGATGTTCGTGATATCGGCAACGCGAACCAGTTCGTCTACGACGAAACGCTCGTCATCTACCGGGACCAGGAG
>JAOUET010000143.1 GCA_029858605.1 Coriobacteriia bacterium
ATCGAGGTCGTGCACCTCACCTTCGGCGAGAGGGACCTTTGCGGCACTCGCACCGAACATCTGCGCGACCATCGCATAGACGATGAAGGACGGCCATGCGAACACGATCTCGTCGCCGGGTACGAGGATCGCCTGTGAGATCAGGCGGATGAGCTCGTTGGAGCCGGACCCAATGGCCAGATTGTCGGCAGAGATGCCCAGGCGCTGCGTGAGGCGGTCGACGAGCGCGCGACACGAGCCGTCCGGATAGCGGTTCAGCTCGGGTAGCTCGGTCTGGATAGCGCGGATCGCGCTCGGAAACGGACCATCCGGATGCTCGTTGCTGGAAAGCTTGAGGATGCGGTCCTTGCCCGAACGCTCTCGGACTTCCTCCTCGCGCAGGCCGGGGGCGTAGGGCACCATCGGCTCGAGTTCGCGCCGTATGAGTGCTTCCCAGTCCACGCACGCTCCCTGCCTTGGGGTTTCGTAGCATTGTGGTGCAGGTGGCCGAGGAGGGCAAGGGGCTACGCGGTGGCGACCTCCGCAAGACACTCGCGCGTTTCGGCGAGGAACGCGGGAGCCGAACACCACTCGAAGTGGCGGGCAGCTTCGCCGAGTTCGTCGGCCGCCTGCTCGGGCTTTCCTGTCGCGGCGTGAAGCTTGCCCATGAGCAGCAAAGCCTGCCCCGCAACGGCGCGAGCACCGATGTCTTCGGCGATGTCCAGGGCTTGCCGAAGGTAGTCCTCGGAGCGCTTGCCTGCGACCGGGAGCGTTCGAATGAGGAACGGTGCGTTTCGGAGCACGGACCGAAGGCCCGGCTTCGGCTCGCGAACGACGAGCCTCAAGTACGCGCGACCGAGCGAGCACAGGTGCATTGCCTGCCGGTAGCGATGTCCACTCTCGGCAGCCTGCTCCGCGGCAAACCGGGTCTTCGCCACGCCCACGCCCAGATCGCCATGGGCGAATGCTCGCATGCCTTCGAGGCCTTCGCTCGTGATGCCGAAGATGTGCGTTCCGTGCTCCTCGCTGAAGGTGGCCGCAGTCTGAAGAACGACTTCCGCCTCGTCGAACCGGTCCGCCAGGACGAGGGTGATGGCGAGCATGAAGTTCGCGTAGCACAAGAAGAACGGTTCTTTGGCTATCTCGGCGGCCCGGGTGAAGCGGTTGACGGCTTCGTCGAAATCGCCTGCGTTCAGCGAAGCGGTGCCGAGAACCACGTACCCGCTCACGGCCATACGGGAGTCGCCTCTTCGGCCGGCATCCAGCAGTTCCTGCCCCACACGCTCGGCTCCGCGACAATCCCCCAGGAAGTAGTAGGACGTTCCGAGACCGTTGAGCGCGATCAGCCGCACGAACCGTCCCGAAGCGGCCTCGTCCGCCATGCGCAGGGCACGTTCCCCGTGTTCGACGGCCTCGTACAACCTGCCGAGCTGTGCGTACACGAGGGACAGAACGGCCGCCACGTGGCTCTCCGCGTCGAGATCCTGCGCGCGCTGCGCGAGCCGCTCGGCCTTCTCGAGCTGCCCGAGCGCTGCTGCGTGACGCTCCTGGTTGGACAAGGCGAGTCCGAGCCAGACGGCATACATGGCCGCCGCTCTTATGCTCTTGCCGAGGTGAAAGAGGTTCTCGTGCGCGCGGAGGATGGTCTCGAGTCCCGTGAAGTCTCCCCTGTAGTCGAAGACATAGGCCCATTCGAGCAGCAACTCGGCCAATCGACTCTGGGCACCGGGCTCGTCCGACGTCTCGAGAGAGAGGTCGTACGCCTCCTGGTAGCAGCGGTGTGATTCGTCGATTGCGTACCTGGACGCCGCCTTTGCACCGGACTTCATCAGGTACTCGACCGCCTTGCGGCGAGATTCGCCACGCGCGTAGTGGTACGCGATGATCTCAAAGAACTCCGGGAGCCGGTCTGCGAGCAGCTCCTCCATCACGCGGCCGACGCGTTCGTGGATTCGCTTGCGGTCCGCTCTCAGAAGACTGCCGTACGCGACCTCCTGAGTGAGGACGTTCTTGAAGACGCATTCGTGCTCCGGTTCGACGGACACCGTCCGAATGAAGTCCCGCGCTTCCAGGGCGGCGATTGAGTCCTGGAGTCCCGACTCCACGTCGGTGACGCGTGCAAGGATCTCGGGATTGAATCGCCTTCCGATGACCGAGGCCTCCTGTAGAACCGTCTTCTCGCTGCTGTCGAGGCGGTCGATTCTGGCGAGGACGACGCCCTGGATGGTAGGCGGAACGTCCTCCGGCTCGATTGGTCGCGTGAGCTTCCAGATGCCGGAGTCGTGGACGAGCAGGCCTTGCCCGACGAGGTGGTTGACGACTTCCTCTAGGTAGAAGGGGATGCCTTCGGCCTTGGCACGGAGGAGTGCGCTCAGGTCCTCGGGAACTCGCTCCGTGTCCAAGAGCGACTCGAGCATGAGCTCCATGTCGCGCGGGGACAACTCGGTGAGTTCCAGTTCTTCTACCTTGCCCACCTCTGTGCGATCTAGTCCGTCGAAAAGCGAAAACGACGGACGGAACACGCAGATGAATATCGCCGGACATCTCGTATCCGTGAGCAGCGTGCGTATCAGGTCGACAGAGGACTGATCGGCCCAGTGCAGATCCTCGAAGTGGATGATCGTCGGTTCTGCGGACGCGAATGCATCGAGAATCTTGGCGACCGATCGGGCGAGACGACGCCTCCACTGCGCCGGCTCGACGTCCTCGAGTTCGGGCGACTCGAGTCCGAAGAGGCTGCCGATGATCGGTGCATCGTAGGCTGCGGTCCCCATAAGGTTCCGGAGACTTGCGTCGAGCTTCTTGCCGACCAGGGCGGGCGGATCTCCTTTGGCGATCGACCATGCTCGGCTCAAGAGGTCCACGATGGGAAAGTACGGCACGTCGTGAGTGTGCGCGTAGCAGCGACCTTCTCGCCATCGGAACCCCGAGTCGGCGAGTCTCAACCTGAACTCGGCCACCATTCGGCTCTTGCCGATTCCGGCGTCACCGCGTATGGCGACTACGGTGCGCTGCCCGTCATGGAGCCGCCACGCCGCGCGTTCGAGAACGCTCATCTCGCGCGCTCTGCCTACGAGCTCGGACTGCAGACCTGCGAGACGGTGTACGGCCGCCCGACGGTCCTTGGCTCCGAGAACGCGGTACACGCGGATGGGCTTCGTCTTGCCCTTCACCTCTGTGGGACCCAACGGCTCGAAGTCGAAGTATTCCTTCGCGAGATGGAAGGTGCCCTCTCCCACCACGATCTCTCCGGGTCCTGCCAATGACGGCAGGCGGGAAGCCAGGTTGACGGTGTCGCCGAGGACCTTCTCGGTCCCCTTCTCGGTGCTCGACTCTCCGGCTACGACGAGACCCGTGTTGATGCCCGAATGCATGCGGAGGGTGCAGCCGGTCTTCATCTCGAACGCCGAGCTCGAGTGCTCGACGAACTCCTGGATTTCCAGAGCCGTCCTGATCGCCCTGACGGGGTCGTCTTCGTGAGCTCGGGGTACGCCGAAGAGGGCCATGACTTCGTCGCCGATGAACTTGTCGATCTGCCCGTCGTAGCGAGCGATGATCCTACCGATGCCCGAGAGTAGCTTGCTCATGACTCCGCGCACGTCCTCGGGATCCAGCCTCTCGGACATGGCTGTGAAGCCTGAGAGGTCGGAGAAGAGGACCGTCACCTGCTTGCGCTCGCCCTCGGACACAGCACACCCCCGGCACAGGTATCGAGGACAGTCTACAACCTATGGACCACAAAGGATGAATCGCACGCCGCGGGCCGCGGTGGGGACACCGTGAGGACCCACGCCACGCCCGGCACGACCTAATCTGTTCGACGACTTCTTCGTCCCGAATGCGGTCCCCAAGTGACCGAGTCTTGTGCACGCCCTTGCTACCCCGTCTGCCGGATGTCCCTCCTCCGGAAGAGCACGACCGACAAGACGACCAGAACCACCACTATCACGGCGAGCACCGCTGCGTTCCCCCAGTCCATGCCGTTCCTAAGCGGGTCGTTGCCCGAGTAGTAGTGGAAGGGCGACCACCCCGCGTAGTCGGCGAGCGTGTCGTTGAGCTTTGTCAGCGCCGTGAACACGTGGAAGACGAGCGCAGCCCCCACGGCGCCCCAGATCGCCAGAGTCTTGCGTCCCGTGCCCGCGCTCAGGGCGAGCGCCAGAGCGCCGAAGGCGAGCCCCACGAGCGTCTGCAGGATGCAGGCCGCGGCGATGTTCCCCAAGTCCAACCCCAGGTTGGGGATGAGGATGCCAGCGGCGACGCCGGCGAACGTTGCGAGTCCCACAAGCACCGAGAAGAACACCATCGCGAGCGTCTTCGCGAGTACGACCCGCGTGCGCGTGATCGGGTTGGCGAGAAGCAGGCCCATGGTCCGGCGCCCCTCCTCGCCGGCGAGCGCTCCCGCGCCGATCGCGATTGCGACCACCATGATGCCGATGGGCGCCATCATGCCGAATGTCTCGATCTGGTAGAAGCCCTCGATGGTGCTCAGACCTCCGCCACCGAACAGGGCCAGCATCGCCTCCGGCATCGCGGCGAACGCGGCGTCGGCCGCCTCGCGTGTCGCCTGGGGGATCGCGGCGTAGAGCGGGCCCATTAGGAGGCCCTGAACCGAGAACATGTAGACCGCCGTGATCGTGAGGTGCACCTGGTACTCCGACGCGGTCTTGACCCAGATGCTCGAGACCCGCGCCGCCCCTGCGAGCCGGCCGATGACCTTCTCGGTGATGGGATTCGCGCGGAGCCGATCGAGCAGCGTCACGCCCACGGATTGGCTCGTGATGTCGCGGCGGTTGAGCCCGACGATCGCGACTACCGCGAAGAGGGCGCAGCCGCCGGCGAGTACCGCGAGGTCGCCCCAGTCTATCCCGTTGAGCAACGGCTCACTCCCGCTGAAGTAGTGCCACGGGAGGACGTAGACCCAGTCCTCGGCTCCCTCTATGAGGGGTA
>JAOUET010000144.1 GCA_029858605.1 Coriobacteriia bacterium
GCGAGTCTGGTGAGGGCTCGGTGCAACGCCGGACGACCGGCTAGACGCCCTCGAGGGCGGGCACGCCTGTCTGCGCGGGTTCCGGCGGCCTCGCGGGACTTCCCGAGCCTCTGCGCACAGGCCGTCAGCCGACGTTGTGTCATCGACTGGCAGGGCGCGAATGCGTCGGACTAGCAGTGCCGATGCTGGTTTCCGGCATGATTCGTGCTACACTACGCGCTGGTAATCCAATCCAAAGACTCGGTTGTCCTGTGCTGTTGCGGAAGCGGCCTCACTAATAGGATCAGCTGCGTCTGCAACTGAGTGCGCCGAAGAAAGAGCGCACGGTACAGGAGACAGATGTCATTCACCACTCTGGCCCTCCGGCCGCGGCTACTCGATGCCGTGTCCGAGATGGGCTACACGAGGCCCACGCAGATACAGCGCGAGGCCATCCCGTACATACTCGACGGCAGGGACGTCGTCGGCTGTGCGCAGACCGGAACCGGCAAGACAGCCGCATTCATCCTGCCCACCCTGCATCACATCAAGCCGGGTAGCGGGCTGAAGGCGCTCGTCGTCACCCCGACGCGCGAACTCGCACAGCAGATCGGCGACGTTGCCCGAGAAGCTGCACGCTTCTCGCGCCACCGCGTCGCCGAGGTCTACGGCGGCGTCGGCTACGAACCGCAGCTCAAGAAGCTTCGCCGAGGAGTCGACATCGTGATCGCCACTCCCGGTCGTCTTCTAGACATACACGAGCGCGGCGAGATCGACCTGTCGGGTGTCGAAGTCCTCGTGCTGGACGAGGCCGACCGCATGCTCGACATGGGGTTCTTGCCCGACGTACGCAGGATCATCCGGCTTCTTCCCGAGCGCAGGCAGAACCTGCTGTTCTCGGCGACGATGTCGTCCGGCGTGCTCTCGGTCGTTCGCTCCACGCTGAACGACCCCGTGCACATCGAGACTACGCCGTCCGTCCAGCCGGTCGATGGGGTCGAACAGGTCGTCTACCCGGTGAGCTCGCGCCAGAAGTCCGATCTTCTGGTGAATCTTCTCGAGGAGCAACACCTGGAGCGGGTTCTGGTCTTCACGCGCACCAAGCACCGTGCCGACCGAGTATTCCGCGTGCTTTCTCGCGCGGGCATCTCTTCGTCGTCCATCCACGGCGGTCGCACCCAGGCGCAGCGCCAGAAAGCGCTGGACAGCTTCAAGGCGGGTCATACGCGCGTGTTGGTGGCGACCGACGTGGTCGCACGCGGGATCGACGTCTACGACATAAGTCACGTCATCAACTACGACGTCCCGAACACGCCGGAGGACTACGTCCACAGGATCGGGCGGACGGCACGTGCCGGCGCCACCGGTTCTGCGATAACGTTCCTTGCTGCCGAAGAAACCGTCGCGCTGCACGATATCGAGCGCAGGCTCGGCCAGCGTATCGAATGTCGCGACCACGATGGTTTCGACTACAGCGCAGACCGTATCGTGCCGATGGCCGACCGCAACGTCTCGACGAAGCCTCGTGCGCTGTACTCGGGCGGCGTGATGCGCGGCCGCGCGCGCTCCAGGCGCGGGCGCTCTGGACGCGGGACGATCGGCGCGCGCAAGTAGGTTCGCGGGTGGCGGACGGTGGGGTCGCGCACGCGAACTCGCCGAGCTAGCGGCTGGACGCAGCCTCGCGCCGCGTGCGGCCCGCCGGATACGCGGCTTCCCCAAGCAACTCTATGAGCACGCTCGCGTTCGCGGGGGCGCGTGCCCGCGCGTCGTTGTTGAAGAAGACGTAGCCGCCGTGCCCGGATTCGTACTGCGCGCGGAGGAACTCCGCCCACGGCTCTAGCTGCTTGCGGTTGTAGTCGTGCGCGTAGTCGGTGAGACCGTGGAAGCGCACGTACACGAAGTCCGTCGTGACCGTGAGGTCTTCCGGCATGGCCGAGGAGCTGACGTGCACGTGCGCCACGTCGTGGGCGCGAAGGACCGCGAACGTCTCTTCGGCAAGCCAGGAAGCGTGCCGGAACTCGACGGCGTGTCGGATGCGTGGGCTCTCTCGGCGGTCGCTCGAGCCTGACTCCTGGGACGCGACCGGCAGGGAATCGAGGAGCGTCAGGAAGGCGTCGAGCACTCCGGCGTCGCGTCGCATCGAAGCGGGGAGCTGCCACAACACGACGCCGAGCGTTTCGTCGAGCAGCCGCGCGCGTTGGATGAATGCCGAAGCAGCCTCGTCGACCTCTTGCAGCCTGCGGTAGTGAGTGATCAGCCGGCTGCCCTTGACCGCGAAGAGGAAGGCGCCGTCGGTGTCGCTCTCTCGGGCGCTGCTGCCCCAGTGGGCGCTGTCGGCCGAGCGTCCGGCATCGCGCCAAGCCAGGACGGCCTTCTCGCTGGGAAGCCGGTAGAATGTCGCGTTGATCTCGACGGCCGAGAAGCGCGTCATGTAGTGGCCGAGATGCATCTTCTGCGACGTGCCCTCAGGATAGAAAGCGCCGTCCCAATGGACGTAGGACCACCCACTCGTACCGACTCTGACGCCGTTCATCAACGCGCTCCTGCTAAGATTCTCGACTCTCCTGCGTATTTGTGCCCGCGAGGGGTACATACGCGTCACGTGATGCGGTTCTTGTAGCGTCACGGGGGGAGCCCGCCTTCAGGCTGGCGGCAAGATGCGGGCCGCGTTATCTGGTCGTTTTCGACCGGTTTCGCGGCTCGTGTTATGTCCCGGTGGGCTCCTCGCCTCATGAACGCACGTCTACGTCACGTTTCGGGTGTGGCAAACACCGTCGCCAGAGAAACGCTGCCCGACTCAGTCGAACTCCCGTCGTCGTACCATGCGGTGCCAGCGCCCGAAGCAGCCGCGGCGAACGCGAAGACAAGCGCGGCCAGCAGCATCGCAACAATCCTGGAGACCCAGTACGGCCTCTCCCTGAAGCACACCCACTGCCCGTCCATCTCCGTCATCCCCTGCAGCAATCGCCTCTGCGTTCTGCATGTAGAACGGAGGAGGGGAGCGGAATATTACACTTGGCTTGCCTACGCCATTCCTACCTGACGAAAGGAGGCGAGGCGGCATGAGTGAATCAGGAGTGCCGGTTCGCGTGGAGATAGAGGACATCCTGGTCGGGGGGGAGTGTCCGATGGGTCTCGAGGTGGGCAGGGCGTGGACGGTCGCCGACGGACACGTGCCGGAGGGCATGTGCGCTTCGGCATGGAACTCGATCATGCCGTTCGTGACCGCTCTGCGCTTCGGCGGGACGTTCCCGTGGAGCGGCGAGAAGGAGATTCGGCTTACCTGTCCCGACGCGGCGAACCCGGTCGTCTTTCACGCCAGGGTTATCGACGAGTAGGCCGGCTACTCCATCTCGTCGTTGATCTTGTCGAGAAGGACGTCGGCCTCGTCTTCAATCCCGTAGCGCCGCTGTTCGACGTCGTTCATCTCCGTGAGGATGGCGGCGATCTCGGCGGCGAGTTCGTCGTGGCGCGCCTCGTCGAAGGTCGCCTCGTCCATCGCGGCGAGCTCGTTCCAGTACTCGAGAATGGTCGCGAAGAGACCGTCTACCTCTGCGAGGAGATCGGTGGCCTCGAGCATCATGTCAGCGTAGTCCTTGAGGTCTTCCGAGACGTTCAGGTCCGCGACCTTATCGTACTCGTCACGCATCGCGTCGACCTCTTCGCCCTGTTGGCCAAGCAGATCTTCCATCTCGGCGATGGCGGCTAGCGACTCGTCTCCGGCCTCAGGCGTCCCGTCTTCCGTGACGACCTGGACGAAGTACTCGTTGATCTGGTCGTTGAGGTCGTTGTACGTGTCCGCGTGCTCGGAAGCTGCATTGATCGCGTCGTCCGCGTCCTCGGTCTCGTCGATCGTGAAGTTGCACCCAGTGATCGCGAATGCCAGCACGGCGACGAGTGCCATGCCCAAAAGGAGCCGAACGGCTCTGCCTCTCATCGTTGGTCCCCTTTCGCTGGAGTGGACGCTCTGTGGGAGCGTATCACGTGCTCACGATGCGAGCATCACCTAGCGATCGGCCTGCGCCACGCGGCGAGTCGCTCGGCAGGGATGCCCGCCCGATAGCCGGCTATGACGGCCATGTTCGTGAGGGTCGTGCGGACGAGACCGTGGTTCCTCCAGGCGCGCGTCGATGTGTGGACTTCGGATGTTGCCGTCGCGATTCGCCCCAGTCGTGCCACTCTCGTGGCGAACTCATAGTCCTCCATGGTTGGGATGTCGGGAAAGCCACCGAGGTCCTCGAAGTCCCGTCTTCTCACGAACAGCGCCTGATCGCCATACGGCAGGCCGAAGAGCGCGTATCGCAGCCCTCCGACGAGCGTGATCAGCCTGTCGGTCGCGTCGCGAGGATCGCCTGCCGAATACCGGAACGCGCCTGCCGCCACGCTGTCGTCTTGGAGGGCACGGCGGATGTCGGCGAGAGCTGTGTTCGGCAGGATCGTGTCCGCATGCAGGAACACGATAGCGTCGCCTGCCGCGATCGCCGCGCCTGCGTTCATCTGGCTCGCCCTGCCGCGCGGCGCACGCACGACAAGTGCGCCAGCCGCTTCAGCGCGGGGAATCGTCGAATCGGTGCTGCCGCCATCGGCGACGAGGACTTCGTGGACACCGGCCGCACGCGCGCTCTCGATAGCACGAACCACGTCCGATTCCTCGTTGAGGGTCGGCACGACCGCGCTGACACGAGGGTTCTCCCGCGCCCGGTCGCGCTGGGCAAGCACGGTGTCCCAGACCGCCACGTCTTCCGTGCGGTCGACGTCGGCGAGCGGGTCGATGCGTGCGACCAGCAGTCCGGCCTTCTCGGCGGAGTCTACCGTGGCGGAGAGGACTTCGGCCTCGCCCCAAGGAATCTGTCGGGAGAAGAGGGTCGGTATCGCGATTCCGGCGACCTGCGCACGCATCG
>JAOUET010000145.1 GCA_029858605.1 Coriobacteriia bacterium
TCTCGTCGTCGGTCATGCGCTCGAGATCGATGCCGGTGAGAGTCTCCTTGCCCTCCAACAGACCGATCTCCGTACCGATCGCTTGGGCGGTGAGCGCGTGATCTCCGGTGACCATGGCCACGCTGATGCCCGCCCGGTGGCACTCGTCGATCGCGGCCGGCACCTCGAGGCGCGGCGGGTCGAGTAGCCCCATGATGCCGACGTAGGTCATGGTGCGTTCCAGCTCTTCGCCCTCGTCCGGCTCGTTGTCCTGGAGCGTGCGGTATGCGAAGGCCAGAGTGCGGAAACCGCCGCTCGCCAATCTCTCGTTTGCCGAAGAGATGCGCCCGCGCAACTCCTCGGTCATGGGCACGGTCTCACCGCGCAGGAGCGCCTCCGCGCACAGGCCGAGGACCACATCGGCCCCGCCCTTCATGTACGCGACTCGACCGTCTCCAGCCCGATGGATCGTGGTCATGCGCTTGCGTTCGGAATCGAATGGCACTTCACCGATCCGCTTCGGGCGCATGTGGTCACCCGAGAGCTTCTGGTGGGCCACGATTAGGGCGGTTTCGGTGGGATCCCCGATGAGCCGATCGTCTGCGCCCCAGCGCGCGTCGTTGCACGAGGCGGCTATCTCCAGGAGCAACTCCCGGTCCTTGCGGACGGGAGTCTGGACGGCCGGCTCCAGCTCGTAGTCCGGCAGTATCTCGACCAGATCCTCGCCTACCACGAGACGCTTGACGGCCATCTCGTTGCGCGTGAGCGTCCCGGTCTTGTCGGAGCATATGAAGGTCGTCGAGCCGAGCGTCTCGACCGCGTGGAGCTTGCGTACGATCGCGTTGTGCGACGCCATCGTTCGGACGCCGAGCGAGAGAGACACGGTGACGATCGCCGGAAGACCTTCAGGGATTGCCGCGACCGCCAAAGACACGGCCACCAGCAGGCCCAAGGTGATCGTTTCGCGGAATTCGGGTGTCGCGATCGTGTTCGCGATGCTCTCGCCCGAGGAGCCGAGCGCGCGCCAGACCTCTTCGGCGAACACGATGGCCGCGATCGCAAGCACCAGTAGGGCGATGCGCTTGCCGACGGTCTTGAGTTCCTCCTGAAGGGGAGTGCGCTCCTCTTCCTGCGCAGCCAACAGATCCGCGATTCGGCCCATCTCCGTGCGCTGACCGGTTGCCGTCGCGACGAACGTTCCCCGGCCTACGGCGACCGACGTTCCGGAGAAGACCATGTTGGTGCGATCGCCGAGCGGGGCGTCAGGGGTGCTCGTGTCGGTTTCGCTCTTCCTTACGGGTGCGCTCTCGCCGGTCAGCGCGGCCTCTTCGACGCGCAGGGCTCCGATTGCGACAAGGCGGCCATCGGCCGGGATCTTGTCTCCTGCTTCGAGGCGCACGATGTCTCCCGGGACGAGTTCGGCGGCCGGGATGTCGCGCTCCTTCCCGTCGCGCAAGACAGTGGCGACCGGGGCCGACATCTGCTTCAATGCCTCGAGCGCCTGTTCGGCTCTGTACTCCTGGACGAAGCCCAGAACGCCGTTCAGCAGCAGGATCGCAGCGATTGCGACGGCTTCGGGGACCTGCCCCTCCAGGGCTGAGATGCCGACAGCGACGAGCAGGACCCAGATCATGAAATCGTTGAACTGGGCGAGGAACATGCGCCACGCCGACGTCTTCTCGGGCGGGCGCAGTTCGTTGAGGCCGTACTCTTCCAGGCGGCGAGCGGCCTCCTCGGCCGAGAGGCCCTCGTCGAGGTTCGCGCGCATGCTCTCGATGGCGTTCTGGGGAGTGGCGCAGTGATACAGGAGATCTAGGTCGCAGGTTCCTGACTCGGACAGGCTCGTGCCGTCGGTCATTGGTCCTCCTGGTACGCGAAGACCCCTGGTGGATACCCACCAGAGGTCTCGCAGTCACGTCTCGTGACGGCAGGGCCGGGGCTTCTCGCCCGGGATTGTCGGCCTGCCTCTCCGGCCGGGGCCTTCGCCGGAGTGCTACTCCCCTCTGACTGGGACGAGGCTATCGCAAGGAAGGTAAGCGCTCAAGCGCAGTTCGGAGTTGACGACACGTTGGCATGAAAGTAGCATATGCATGTGGTAAGACTTAGCCAAGACTAACTCACAATTGACGGGAGTCCTAGTGAGGCGACGTAAACACAAGAACCGCGGCCAAGGCGTGGACGTGTGCTCGGAGTGCACGCTGGACCGCGTGTGTCGAGGAGAAGAGATGGAGATCCTATCGTTCCCTGAAGGGCAAGCACGCATCACGGCTCTCAGGTTCGGAATCGCCGAAGGTACCCATGTCGCATGTGCGGCGCGTATCCCGGCAGGGCCGATAGTGCTGCGATCGGGTCGCCAGGAGGTGGCGGTCGGTCGCGGTCTGGCGCGGCGCATCCATGTGAGAAGGTTCGGGAGAGTGAGCTAGGATGGCCGCCCCCGCAGCCTCCGTCGTGGCACCCGATCCTGCGACGGTCGAGCATTGCCACGGCCCTCATTCGGCGGTTCGCCGTCCGGGCGCCCGGCTCGTGGTCCTGGCCGGGAACCCGAATGTCGGCAAGTCGGTGCTCTTCAATGCGCTGACCGGGATATACGTCGACGTATCGAACTACCCGGGCACGACCGTAGAACTCACGCGTGGATCCTTCGGCGAGAGCGACCTGGTGGATACGCCCGGGGTCTACGGCGTGTCGTCCTTCAACGACGAAGAGCGTGTCGCGAGGGACGTGATCCTCGATGCCGGTGTCGTGGTGAACGTGGTCGATGCCGTCCACGTCGAGCGCGACCTGTTCTTGACACTCCAGCTCGTCGACATGGGCAAGCCGATGGTCGTGGCCCTGAACATGGCCGACGAGGCTCGCGCGCGCGGCGTAGCGATCGACCGAGACCTCCTGGAGGACCTGCTCGGCGTGCCCGTTGTGGAAACGGTGGCCGTGACCGGCAAGGGCGTGGATGCTCTTGCCGCCGCGGTCGAACGCGCTCGCGCGGGCCACGCAGATCCCGAACTCGAAGCCGGGCTCGCGGTCGCGGCATCGCGGGTCGGGTCGCGTGCCGAAGCCCTTCTCGTCATCGAGGGCGACGAGGTAGTAGCGCAGCGGCACGGCATCGAGGCGGGCGACGGGCGCGATCGGATCTACGTCCGCCGCCGGGCGCGCGTCAACGACTTCGTCGGTCACGTCATGTCCGAGAGCGCGGAAGGCGCTCGGTTCTCCGCCAAGCTGAGTCACGCGATGATGCATCCGGCGACGGGTCTGCCGCTTCTGGCGCTGCTGCTATGGGGCATGTACGTGGTCCTGGGTCAGTGGATCGCCGGTGGTCTCGTCGGTCTGCTGGAAGAGAACCTGATGCTCGCTCGATGGGTCCCGTTCGTCGAGTCCGTCGTTGGCTCGGTCGCGACTACCGACAGCGGGGTTTATGCGATCCTCGCGGGCGAGTTCGGCGTTCTCACCATGGCGCCCACATACCTCATCGGCGTGATTCTGCCTCTCGTAACGGGCTTCTATCTCCTGCTAGGCGTGCTCGAAGACTCCGGCTATCTGCCGAGGATAGCGGCGCTTGCCGACAGGTCTCTGAACGCCGTCGGGCTCAATGGTCGGGCGGTGATACCTCTGATTCTCGGGCTCGGCTGCGTGACCATGGGGACGCTTACGACCCGCATCTTGGGGAGCAGGCGGGAACGCTTCATCGCGACTGCCCTGATGGCGATCGCCGTGCCGTGCTCCGCGCAGATTGCGGTCATCGTGGCCCTTATGGCGGGCGTTGGCCCGCTCTATGCTGCCGGCTATTTCGCCGTACTGTTGGGTGTGTTCGTGGGACTCGGTACCGCGTTGGACAAGATGACGCCGGGGCAGCCGAGCGAACTGCTCATGGATCTCCCGTCTCTGCGCGTGCCGCGTCCGGACAACGTGTTGCGGAAGACCGTCACGAAGGTCTGGCACTTCATGCGGGAAGTGACGGTCTTCTTCATCGCCGGGGCGCTGTTGGTCTCGCTGCTGCAGTTTACCGGTGCGCTCGGCTGGATACAGGCGGCGGCAGTGCCCCTGACGGTTGGCTGGCTTGGACTTCCCGCCGAGGCGGCGACGGCGTTCGTGATGGGATTCGTGCGGCGCGACTTCGGGGCGGCAGGGTTCTTTGCGATGGACCTCGGAGCTGCGCAGATGTTGGTTGCGATGGTGACGATCACGCTCTTCGTGCCGTGTATCGCATCGATCATGGTGATTCTCAAGGAACGTGGGTGGCCGTACCTTGTCGGCCTGGTGGTCGGCTCGGTTGGCGTTGCGTTTGCAGTGGGCGGCGTGTTGTCCAGGATCCTGGGGGTGGTCTAGATGAGCGCGAGGCTGGCCGCATCCTGTCCGAGTTCAGGTGACACACGCATGTGCCAAAGGTGCGGGTTCGTGGCCGAGGGCGTGCGATGCCCTCGGTGCAATGCTCTCAAGCTGCACGCGTGCGACGGCGCATGCACGACGTGTGTCGCACGAAAGCCCCCTGGCGGCACGGCGACGGACGGCGTTGCCGGTAGGGCGGCGAACTGAGAGCATGCGGGTGGTCCGACGACAGAACCGCCTGTCGTGTCGCGAGACCTGCCGAAGACGCCACCTGGCCCACCTTTCGCTTCGTTCCGTCTGAGCGTGGAGGGGCGTTTGCACTCGGCCATCTTCGGCGAGTACGATGTGCGAACGCATCCGTGCTGTTCAGGCAAGCAGATTGAAGGGATTAGGCCAGATGTCGTCTCTCACGCAGAAACAGGTCGTCATCCTGCTCTCCATCATCGCCGCACTACTCGCCGGCGTGGTCGGCATTGTGTTCTACGATCGCCAGAACTCCGTCCCCGACGTCGATCCGTCCAAGGCAGTAGGCGCGCAGGACGCACAGCAGCAGAC
>JAOUET010000012.1 GCA_029858605.1 Coriobacteriia bacterium
GTTGAGTCTCTCTCTACGGGGAGCGCAGCCTACGGCGAGACCATCACCATCACTGGTTCGGGTTTCGGTGATTCGCAGGGAAGCGGCTCGGTCACGTTCGGAGGCATGACGGCGGCGGTGACGTCGTGGTCGGATGCCGATGTCACCTGTTTGGTGCCCGCTGGGGCTCGGACCGGCTACGTTGGAGTGTGGCAGAACGGCGTGTGCTCCAATGGGCTCATGTTCGTACCCGGCGGAATGCCCGTGATAGACGCGCTGTCCGCCAGAACCGCAGCGGCGGGGAGAGTCATTGCCGTGAGCGGCTCGGGCTTTGGGGATTCGTCGGGTCGTATCACTCTCGGGGGCGTTCCGTTCGAACCGGCCTCCTGGTCCGAAACGGAGGTCACGTTCGTGGTGCCGGCGGGCCTGGCTCCCGGGTACGTGGGCGTGTGGAAAGGCGCGGTCTGCTCCAACGGGAGGTTCTTCTCCCCGGCTCCGAGAATCGACGCCCTCTCGGTTTCGAGCGGGCCACCGGGCACGCAGGTGACGATTGCCGGCGTGGGCTTCGGCAGCACGCAGGCTGACAGCCGAGTCACGTTTGCGGGAGCCCCGTCGACCGTCGTGGCGTGGTCCGACACGAGCGTCACCTGCGTTGTGCCGGATGGTGCGCAGCCCGGCTACATCGGCGTTTGGCGGTACGGCGTGGCCTCGAACGGTGCCTGGTTCCAGGTGACTTCGGGGCCGTAGGGGATCGGTGCGGAGCGGCACGGCCGCGTGCCCGCACCGGAGTCGCGTTGCCGCTCTTCGGCAGGGTCGCTATACTCGCGTTTGCGCCTGAGGCACCCACCTCTGGACATCCACGACGCTCGAGAGAGCGGTGCCTGGCACACGGAGAGTTGCCTGAGTGGTTTAAAGGGCACGACTGGAAATCGTGTGTGCCGGCTTGAACCGGTACCCAGGGTTCGAATCCCTGACTCTCCGCCATGAACCTTGCCGAGAGGCGTCCCTAAGCGGGCGCCTCTCTTGCGTTCACCCCGCGGAGGAGAGGCGCCCTACACGTACTGCATGAGCGCACGGTGCACGCTCATGAAGGCTTGAACGACATCCGGATCGAACTGGCTACCTGACCTGCGCTCGATCTCCGCCACGGCCTCCCACGAAGGCTTGCCTGCCCGGTAGGGTCTGTCCGTGATTATCGAGTCGTAGGCGTCTGCGACGGCGAGCACCCTCGCGCCGATCGGGATCTCGCGGCCGCGCACGCCCTGGTAGCCGCCGCCATCGAAGTACTCGTGGTGGTTCACGACGATCGGGATGACATCCCTCAACACGTCGCCGACGGGCCCCAGTAGCTCCGCGGCCTTCGTCGTGTGGGTCCGCATTTCGTCCCATTCCTCTTCGGTAAGCATCGAGGCCTTGGTGAGCACATCCATGCTCACCTCGATCTTGCCGATGTCGTGAAGAAGACCCGCCACACGTATGTGCTCGCATTCGCGCTCCGACAGTGACATCGTGTTGGCGATCGAGACGGCGAGTTCGGCCACGCGAACAGAGTGTTCCTTCGTGCACCCGTCCACGACGTCGATGAACTTGGCCAGCAACTCTACGATGCCGTCGTAGGCCTGCTGGAGCTGGGACAACGTCCTCGTCTTGGCTTCGTACAGTCCACCGACGATCCATGCCGTCACGATGAGGAACGCTCCCCACAAGATGACGCTGGTGACGGGCGACCCTCTCATGAAGTCGCCTAGGAAGTCCGGATTCAGGAACGCGAACAGAGCAATCAGCAGCACGGCGACGATTCCAGTGAGTAGACCGCGGGTTCGGCCGAGATAATAGGAAGCAGCAAGCACCGGGATGTAGAAGAAGTTGAGGAACGCGAGCTTGTCGACCACCACGAAGAGGGTAAGCGTCGTCGCGACCACGAGTGTGATGACCACGAAGATCTCAAAGTGCTGGACGAAGAATCGGCGTGCTTGCTCCATAGACACCCCCCGCGAGGCCCTCGGCCAGGACGATCGCCTGCGAAGAATCCCGCCATCCATCCTCATACGTCTACAGCCACAGCCTGAATAATACCTCTTCCCGGGCCTGCTGGGGCGGGTGGCTTGTAGCGCGCGGAAGACGTCTCGTTCGTTCCCCGCCTACTCGTAGCGAAGCGCTCGCACCACGTCGAGCCGAGTCGCCTGCCGCGACGGCAGGAGTGCGGCAAGCGCCGCGAAGGCAAGCGTGACGACGACGGCCGTTGCTATGCCGGTCCACGGGAAGACGTACGGAGTTGTGATCGTGAATCCGACCATCACCATGGCTTCCTTCATCGCGTAGCCGAGCCAGATACCCGCCAAGAGTCCCACCGAGGTCCCGAGGGCAGCGAGCATCATCGATTCGGCGGCGATCATGCGCCTGATCTGCTTACGCGTCGAGCCGACCGCGCGGAGCATCCCTATCTCCCTCGTTCGGGCGAGCACGCCCATCGTGAGCGTGTTGAGCAGCGCGAGGAACGAGGGGAGGGCGAGCACGAAGGCGAGCGCGAGCATCGACGCCTCGAGCTGCGACAGCATCGTTTCCTGAGTCCGTCGCCATTCATCGAAGCCGTAGAGCACGAACGACGGGTAGGTCCTCACGGTTTCCTCGAGTGCGGTCAGCGACCTCGCGCGGTCTGCGCCCTCGGCGGCATTCGCCATCACCAGAACGTCGCTCGTGACGCCCCACAGGCTCTCGAGAGAGTCCTGCGAGACGTAGACGGTCGGCAGCTTGGCCGTGAGATAGTCGCTGCCCACGGCTACCACTCGGAAGGTGCGGTTGCCTTCCGGCGTGGTGAGCTCGAGATCGTCGCCGGCTTTGGCACCAGTGCGCGTCGAGAACACCCCGTTCACCATGATGGCGTTCTGTGCCGAAAGCTCGGCGAGGTCGTCGTGGCTGCTCCCCTCCGCGAAATCGAGGCTCGATACCTTTGGATAGGCCACAGGGTCGATTCCGACGACCTCGACGTTCGTGCCTGCGTGCGCGGCGCGGGCGACTCGCATCGTTGCGACATCGCCCACGCCCTCAGTGCTCTCGATCTCTGCGACCAGCTCGGGCCCGGCACCGACCGTGCCGCCGGACAGAAGCAGGTTGTGAGGCAAGACGAGGAAGTCGGCGCCCGTGCTCTCTTCGACGTAGACGAGGAATCCGTCAAACACCGATGCAATCGTACCGAGCAGCGCGATCACGACTGTCACGCTCACCAGAACGGTGGAGGCGGTGGCTGCGGCGCGTCCTGGATTGCGTTGCAGATTGGAGCGGGCCATCCAGCCCTCTCGGCGATATATGTTCTCGATGAGTCGGCCGAAGACATCCGTGATCGGCTTGACGGCGACCGGTGCGGCAAGGGTTAGGCCCACGAGCATCCCGACAGCGCTCGTGACCACGAGCATCATGTTGCCGGAGACCAGGCCCGCGACGGACGCCGTCGCGAGCACCAACCCAATCCAACCTCGCCAGGCAACGGCCTTCTCGTGCGTCTCCGTGCTCGGGACGGGGCGGAGTGCGTCCAGGGGTGTCATGCGGGATGCAGCACGGGCAGGCAGCAGCGAGGACAGGACCGTCACTCCGATTCCGAGGCCGATCGCCGTCGCCCAGGTCTCCCACGCGAACAGGACGTTCGCCGTAGGCAGACCCAGGAGGTCGGCCATCAGCGAGTTGAGTGCCGCCATGCTGACAAGTGCGAGACCCCACCCGGCGAGCAAGCCGAGCAGCGTTCCGGCGATGCCTTGCGCGAGGCTTTCGGCGAGGAAGATGCCGAGGATCGTGCGTCTGGATGCGCCGACCGCCCGAAGCATGCCTACGTCGTGCCTGCGCTCGGCCACAGTAGTGCGGAAGGTGTTGTAGATGATGAAACCCGCCATCGCGAAGGCGAACACCCCGAACATCGTGATGACCGACCGCGCCATTCTCAGCCCACCAGCCATCGGGGAATCAGTCGAGATGCCTCCGACGTCGAAGCTCGGACCGACCGCTGCGGCGACGTCTCTCTCAACGTTTTCGCGATCCGTGCCTGCCTCGATTGCCGCATCGACCTCGGATATGCGGTCTCCCAGGGCGAACATCTCTTGAGCTGCGGGCAGGGCGACGAACGCCTCGTCGGTGCCGGGGACCGTTGCCACGTCAGCGATCCCGACCAGCTCGAAATGCGTGGTACCTGCCGCGGACGGAAGCTCGACGGCATCGCCGACCTCGAGCCCCATTCGTTCGGCTACGGCAACGGGAAGAACGAGTTCGCGCGCAGAGTACAGGCCGGAAGTCTCGTTCGCGCCGAGGAAGCGGCCCTCGCTGATCGGGTAGGCGCTCACTTGCGGGGCCAGTTGCGGGTCGATTCCGACCAGCACGATGGTCGAGACACCGTAGTCGCCTTCGGCGGGAAGCGCCATCGTGCGGCGCAGTGATGGAGCGGCGACCGCGACACCCTCGACCCCGGCGACCGCTTCGGTTACGTCGGACTCGAAGGTCGCGCCCGACACGCTTGTGACGGCCAGGTCGACCTCTCCGGCCGAAGCGAGCATCGCCTTGTTCATCGCTCCCAGGTAGCCGGGAAAGACTCCGTTCAGGCCGAAGACGAGCATCACCCCGAAGGCTACGGCGAGCGTAGTCAACGTCGTGCGGAGCTTGCGGCCCGCGATGTAGCGGGTGGCAAGCGTGACCGGAACGCTCACAGCTCCGCCTCCTTGACGGCCTCGCGTGCCGCTGCCGCATCTGCGATGTGCGCGTCATCGACGATGCGCCCGTCTCGCATGAAGACGATCCGGTCGGCATGAGCTGCGATACCCGGATCGTGTGTGACCATCAGGATCGCGTGCCCCCACTCGTCCGAGATCTGGCGCATGAGTGCGGCAATCTCGTTGCTGCTCTTGCTGTCGAGGTTTCCCGTGGGTTCGTCGGCGAGGACTAGCGCGGGCTGGCTGACGAGTGCGCGCGCCACTGCCACACGCTGCTGCTCACCGCCCGAGAGCTCGTCTGGGCGACCCGTCAGCCGATTGCCGATTCCGACGCGCTCGAGCCAAGTCACCGCCTTGCGCTTCGCTTCCGCCTTCGGGACACCGTCCAGCACCAGCGGGAGCGCGGCGTTCTCGACGGCGTCGAGGATGGGGATGAGATTGAAGAACTGGAACACGAAGCCGATGCGCTCGCGGCGAAGTCGCGTGACCTCGTCGTCCGACATGGACGCGATCTCGCGGTCGTCGATCCTCACGGAACCCCGGGTGGGTGTGTCCAGACCGCCGAGGAGATTGAGGAGGGTTGACTTCCCGCATCCCGACGGCCCCATCACGGCCACGAACTCGCCCGGTTCGATAGCCAAATCGACGCTGTCCAGCGCCGTCACGGCAGTCGGTCCGTGCCCGTACACCCTCGTGAGGTTCTTGGTCTGAGCGATAGTCATCGCGCTGGCCTCCGTCATCTAGGTCTTGCGGCGCCGCGGACGTCCCCGCGGGCGCTCGGGCAGCTTTGGCACCGGATTCAGCGCCATCTCGTGGAGTCGAGCCTCCACCATCTCGAGCCAACGCAGATCGGCTTCCACGTGCATGATGGCCTTGTCGAGAAGCATCGCCTGGGACAGTCCGCGCGGGCGTTCGATGCCGTTGCGCCGTGCCGTAAGCTCGTGCAAGTCCCGGTAGAGCGTGGCACGCTGGGCGCGCAGGACATCCTCCGGGTGGGCATTCTCGTCGCCGAGAGCCAGTGCGATCTTCAGGAAGATCTCGTCGCGCTGATGGGCCGCGTGCACGCCCTCCGCATACCAGTCGTCGAGTTCGTCGCGTCCGGCGGGCGTCAGCTCGAAGATGTGCTGATCGGGTCCTCCAACGCGACGGGTGACAGTCTGGGCGACAAGTCCCGAATCCTCGAGGCGGGAGAGAGTCGAGTAGACCTGGGCGCGCTTGAGGTCGCAGACAGAGCTCCCTCCGACAAGGGCCTCGAACGCCCCGTGGATCTCGTAGCCGTGGCGCGGTTGCTGTGCAAGTAGGCCGAGAATCGCGTTTCGCACGGACATCGGGCGGCTCCCCTTCGGGGGCGCGGAATCGTCCTTCCCTTGGGAGGATAGCAAAAACTAGTACACAAGTTAATAGTGGCCGAATGATCGCCGGCTGCCCGTTGTCGAATGGGCCGTGGGGGTATCTTCTCTGAGCTTCGTTCCCACCGACGGGAGGCATGGAATCATGGTACTCGACTACACCGTGCCGACGAGCTCGTCGTATCGCGAGGCGGTCGACGCTCTCGTGGATGCTTCTGAGGCCGCCGGCTTCCGCGTGCTCGCGGTGCACGACGTCACGGCGACCCTCGCCGAAAAGGGCTTTGAGCGAGAGCCGGTTTCGATCATCGAGGTCTGCAACGCGCGCTATGCGAGTGCGGTGCTTGCGCAGGATCCCAAGATAGGGCTCATGCTGCCGTGCCCGCTGATGGTCTTCGAGCAAGGCGGCCAAGTCTTCCTCGCCACGATGAGGCCCACGCTCATTGGCGACTTCTTCCCCGACGCCGACTTGGGCGACGTGCCGGAAGAGGTCGAGCGGATCCTCGTGAGCGTCCTGGACGAAGTGGCTGCTCTCGGTGGAGCTCAGTGACTGCAGAAGACCTCGGCTGGCCAAAGACGCACGCATCCAGCACGATAGCCGCATGAGCGACTCGACACCGCAGGCGTTCCACGTCATGGCCAAGCCTACAGGCGCCCGCTGCAACCTGCGCTGCGACTACTGCTTCTTCCTCGAGAAGGAGGACCTCTATCCGGGTAGCGGATTCCGCATGTCGGATGAGGTGATGGAGGCCTATGTATCCCAGACCGTGCGAAGCCAGCGGGTGCCGCAGGTATCCATGGCGTGGCAGGGGGGAGAGCCGACGCTCATGGGGCTCGACTTCTTCCGTCGTGCGCGCGCAGCGGAGGACACCTGCGTGCCGCCGGGAATGGCGGTCGAGAGGACCATCCAGACCAACGGGGTACTTCTGGACGACGAATGGGCCGACTTCCTTGCCCAGAACGGCTACCTTGTGGGCCTGAGTATCGATGGGCCGCGCGACCTGCACGATGCATTCCGTCACGACAAGGCGGGCAACTCCGTGTTCGACCGCGTGTTGTCTGCTGCTCGTCGCCTGCAGGAGCACGGTGTCGATCTCAACGTGCTGTGCACGATCAACGCAGCCAACAGCTCGCATCCGCTCGAGGTCTACCGGTTCTTCCGCGACGAGCTGCAAACCCCCTACGTCCAGTTCATCCCGATCGTCGAGATCGACACGCCGCCGACCGAGACCCGTCCGGGAACGGTCACGGAACGCAGCGTTCGGCCCGAAGCATACGGGCGCTTCATGAGCGAGATCTTCGACGAGTGGATACGCCGCGATGTGGGCGAGATGTTCGTGCAGTTCTTCGACGGCGTGCTCGCGGCATACCTGTTCGGACAGTCCAGCTTGTGCGTCTTGCAGCCCACGTGCGGCGAGGGCGTAGTGCTGGAGCACACGGGGGACCTGTACTCGTGCGACCACTTCGTGGACGCGGAGCACCTCCTCGGCAACATCATGGAGAGCGACATCGGCACACTTGTGCGTTCAGAGAAGCAGCGCGCCTTCGGCATGGCGAAGAGGGAGACGCTCCCCGCCTACTGTCTGGAATGCGAGTACTTGTTCGCGTGTCACGGGGAGTGTCCGAAGAACCGCATCTTGATGACGCCCGAGGGTGAGCCGGGCCTGAACTGGCTATGCGAGGGCTTGAAGGATTTCTTCGCGCACACCGAGCGCCCCATGCGCATGATGGCCGAAATCCTGCGGCGTGGGGGTGAGGCGCCGGACATCATGGCAATCTTTGCCAGCTAACAGCCCCGCTATCCTGGTGCAGTAGTGCTGGTCGTTCGAGTGCGATAGACTCAACCTCGAGCGCTCCACCGGACATGGAGCGCACCCAGTGGGAGGCATCGACGCGTCGGAATTAGCGCGGTCACCCGTTCCGGCGAAGAGCCAATGGTGAGACCGGCCCCAAAATGGCCGGTCTTTGCTGTTCTTCGTGGGAGCCCAAAGGGGGCAGGGCTTCAGGGGTGGGGTGGGTCTCATGCACTTGCGCACCAGGATCTTCGCGATCTTTGGAATCGCTGCCGTGCTCGTCCTGGCAATCGTTCAGTTCGGCGCAGCGCTCGATCCGCCGTCGAGTCACGACCCGACTGCGCTTCCGCAGCAGTGTTTCGACTGCCATTTGGGTCACAATGCCCCCGGCTACTCGTTGACGCGCATGTCGCAGCTGTCGAATCTCTGCCTGAGCTGTCACGCCACGAGTCCGGCCAACTTCGGCCAGTGGAGTTCGGAGGGCAAACCGCTGGACTTCGGCCCCGTTCCTGTGGGTGACAGCAAGGAAATGACCCGCACCGTGTCGAACGCGGGTTCGACACCTCTGGAAGTGACGGACATCTTCACGAACTCTCCCGCGTTCACCGCGCAACCCGGGACCCCCCTGCCGGTGACGCTTCCGCCCGGAGACCCTTCGGCGAGCATACCCGTCACCATCACGTTCTCTCCGGAGTCGGCGGGTGAGTACGAATGCCGGATATACATGGTCGGTAGCGATCCGTTCGACCCGATCATCCCCGATGACATGACCGGAACCGGCGAGGGCGTGGAAGGACCGCCTGCCGACAACCTTCCGCCTTCGGCTATCGTGAACGGCCCAGTCCTGGCCGAAGAGGGAGCCTCGATACAGTTCGAGGCCGACGCGCTCGATCCCAACGGCGACATGATTCGCTTCGCCTGGGACCTCGACGGGGACGGGCGCTTCAACGACTCCTCCGAGGCAAGTCCGACGCACTCGTTCGGCGACGACGGTGTCAAGCCGGTCTCCCTTCGAGTCCACGACGTCTGGGGCGCCTTCTCAGCGCCGGACGCGGTGAGTCTCGTCACCGTAGTGAACGCACCACCCGTGGTCGATCCCGAGGGTCTCGGCATACGGCTACCCACGGAACCCAGATTCACGGAACTGGACATACCGATCACGGCCTGGACGACCTTCCAAGATCCGGGCGCGGACGACACTCATACCGCGATGTGGGACTGGGGCGACGGACACGCGTCCGCAGCTCAGATCATCGAGGACCACGGCGCAGGCATAGTCGCGGGTCACCACGACTATGAGGTTCCCGGCGTCTATGAAGTACAGGTGACTGTGACGGACGACGACTTGGGCTCCACGACTCTCGGTGGCGTGATGTACGATTTCGAGCCGCCGGTCGTAAGCGAGTCGAACGTCGTACCGGATCCGGCACCGCTCGGCTCGACGATCCTGTTGACAGTCACTGCCAGCGACGCGGGTGCGGCGCTGGGTGACTCGAACATTGAAGACATCGAGTACAGCCTGAACGGCGTGGATTGGTATTCGATGTCTCCGACTGACGGCGTTTTCGACAGTCCCGTGGAAGCCGCCGAAGCGACCGTGGACACCTCAGGTGTCTACTCCTCGGGCGACCAATACGTCTACGCGCGGGCGCGCGACGTGCGAGGCAACGTGAGTGATGCCGAGGCCATCCCGTTCCACATCAACGACCCGCCTGTCGCTGACGCCGGCGGGCCCTACGAGATGCTGCAGGGAGGCCCGCTGACACTCGACGGCACCGGTTCGCACGACCCCGAGGCGCCCGCCGACTCCATCGTGGCCTGGGAGTGGGAGCTCGACGGCGACGGTCTCTTCGACGACGCTGACGGTCCCACGCCCGACGCCACCGCCATCGACTACTTCCATATCGACTCGTTCTTCGACATCTCGCTGCGCGTGACCGACAGCTTCGGCGCCAGCGACACCGCCACCGCCAGCGTGACCGTCGTAAACGTCGCGCCCATCGTCACGTACTTCGAGCCGGGCAGCGAGCCCTTCGAGGACCACGTGGCAAGCGTCTCCGGCACGTTCACCGACCCCGGTGTGCACGACATACACGTCGCGACGGTCGACTGGGGCGACGGCACTACGACCCCCGCGACGGTGACCGAGCCTACCGGGGAGACGCCCGGCAGCGTAGAGGCGACGCACACATACGCCGATGCCGGGTCCTACCCCGTCATCCTCTCGCTCTCCGACAACAAGGGAGGCACGACCGCCGACACGGCCTACTGCTCGGTCCTGCCCTACCTCGAGGTGGTCGCGCCCAGCGACCCGATCTCCGCCAACGAGGGGAGCACGCTCGACGTGGTGGCGTGGCTCCCGCTAGTCGACCCCGACGACCTCGCCGTTGCCCATATCGACTGGGGTGACGGCACGCCGCTGGCCGACATGCACTTCACCGGTCCCGACGGCACCTCCGACGCCAGCGCCGAGGCCACCCACACCTACGCCGACGACGGCACCTACACGGCCACCATCACCGTCACCGACGACGACGGCGCCGCAGGCACCGACACCTTCGTCGTGACCGTGACCAACGTCGCGCCCACGATCACCTCCGCGTACCTCGACCCGGGCACCGAGCCCTTCGAGGGCCAGGTGGTCACGTTCCGCGCGACCTTCACCGACCCCGGCACGCAAGACACGCACAGCGCCACCATCCACTGGGGCGACGGGACGGTGACCACCAACCCCGTGATCGTGGAGCCCAACAGCCCGGAGGGCAGCATCGAGGCGACGCACACCTTCGTCCAGAACGAGCTGTACGTGATGGAGGTCGAGTTCAAGGACGACGACATGGCCGGCCTGGTCATGTACTGGGACACCCCGGTCGACGTCCAGAACGCGCCCCCTGTCCTCACGCCTCCGCCGCCCATCGACACCGAGAAGGGCAAGCCGACCCCGGTCAAGGCGACCTTCACCGACGCCGGCACGCAGGACAGCCACACCGCGACGGTGGACTGGGGCGACGGCAGCCCGGCCGAGCCCGCAAAGGTCACCGAGCCCAACAGCCCCGACGGCAGCGTCGAGGCCACGCACACCTACGACGCGGCGGGCACCTACACGGTGACGCTCATGGTGGCGGACGACGAGCTGGAGGGCGACACATGCGAGGTCACCGTGACGGTGCTCGACATGAACGATCCTCCGGTGGCAGACCCGAACGGCCCGTATGAGACAACCGAGACGCCGACGCCGATCCAGCTGGACGGCACCGGCTCGTACGACCCGGGCAACGAGCCCTTCGACTACTTCTGGGATCTCGACGACGACGGCTACTTCGACGACGCCTTCGGGCCGACTCCGGACTACCTACCCTTGGACGATGTCGGACCCATTCCGATCCGTCTGCGCGTAGTCGACGACAGTGGTCTGTCGGACGAGGCTGGCACTACGCTGCAGGTCTACAACGCAGCCCCGGTGATAGTGCCTGGCAGTTGGAATGCGCCCCTGGATCCCACGCCCACGAACGCTCCGGTCGACGCGCGAGCGGACTTCACCGATGCAGGCATCCTGGATGTCCATACAGCCTCGTGGGATTGGGGCGACGGTACAACGTCCACGGGCATTGTCTCGGAAGGCGGCGGGACAGGAACGGCATTCGGCACGCACACCTACGAGCTGCCGGGCGTGTACACACTCACGCTCACAGTGATCGACGATGACGGTGGCGTCGCGATCGCAACGTACGACTACGTCGTGATCTACGACGCAGCGGTCGGCTACGTCACCGGCCATGGTTGGATCACGTCACCTGCGGGCGCCTTTGCTCCCGACCCGACGCTGACGGGCAAGGCCACATTCGGCTTCGTGTCTCGCTACAAGAAGGGCGCAAGCGTGCCGACCGGACACACACGCTTCAGATTCAGGGTGGCCGATCTTGACTTCGTATCCGACACCTACCAGTGGCTCGTTATCGCGGGCTACAGAGCCATGTACAAGGGCACGGGGGACCTCAACGGTCTGCCCGGTTACCACTTCATGCTCACAGGTATCGACAACGAGAGGAATCCTCTGCGTGAGGACGGATTCCGAATCAAGATCTGGGATAGTGCGAGCGGGGAAATCGTCTACGACAACCAGATGGGCGAGCCAGACGACATGGAATCGGCCACAGACATAGACAACGGGAACATCGTGATACACAGCAGCGACGACCCACCCGCCGCTCCGCAGAACGTAACAGTCGTCCCTGACGAGCTCGAATGGCACTTCCTGGTCGAGTGGGATCCATGCGTTGAGTCCGATATCGCAGGATATTGGATCTACCGGGAGGACGATTTGGGAGAGGAATTCAAGATCGGGGAAACGAGCATCTCGGATCCCCAGCCGACGCAGATCCTAGATGGGATGCTGACGAACGGGAGGACGTACAGGTACAAGGTGTACGCGGTCGACCAGCGTGAGAATGTCTCACAGGCGGCCGTCACGGTCTCGCCCACAGCTAATGCCGACCTTTGGGCCCACTAGCACGCTGGCAGAAGACGGACGAGGCCCGAGGCGAGTAAGTCCGACTGCTCGCCCGGTTCTCGGGCCACAGCCTCGGAGTAGCTACAGTTCGCGCTGGTAGATCCTCCAGGTCTTGTACTGCTTGCCACCCATGAATGCAGCGGCACGCAGCACGAGATCGTTGTCCTCGAGCAGCATCGACGCCTCGACCGTTCGGTACCCGTGTTCCAACGCATACCGGTACGTTTCCTCGAACAGCAGGGCATCGATGCCCGCCATCCGTTGTCCCGGCACTATGCCGAAGAACATCAGCCGCACGCGCGGTATGTGCCTGCGAACCGCCATCAGGCGCGCGACTCGCACCGCGTCGGAGTCGCCGAGAAGTCCCCAGCGTGGTCTCAGTGCCCAGTTCGGGTCCGGGAAGGCGCCGAGGACCGCGACGTCCTCACCGCCGACGCTGGCGAAGCGCACGAGTCCTGGGTCCAAGATCGGCTTGAGTGTATCGGCGAGCGAGTCTGCTTCGCCCTCCGTGATCGGCAGGAAGCCCCAGTTGTTCGCCCACGCCTGGTTGTAGATTGCGATGATGCGGCGGACTTCGGCCTGGAATACGTCCATGCGCACCGTGCGGGTTTCGATGCGGTTGCGCCTGCGGATCGCGTCGGCGACCCGTGCCAGGCGCTCTTCGGGCACTTCGGCGAGGTCGATCATGTAGGCGTGGTAGTCTTTGACCTTCGCGAGGCCCCAGCGTTCGAGGAACTCGCCGTAGTAGGGCGGGTTGTGCGTGCACTCCACCGTGGGCGGCGTGTCAAACCCGTCGACGAGCACGGCCTGGCGCTCGTAGGTCGCGTTCGAGTACTCGCCCGGACCGCGCATACACGACATCCCGCGCGCGGCGATCCAGTCTCGCGCCGCATCGAGAAGCGCTGCCGCGGCCTCGTAGTCCTCTTCGACTTCGAAGAAGCCGAAGAACCCGAGATGTGCTCCGATCCCGTAGTGCTCGTTGAACCGGTGGTTGATGCTTGCCGAGATGCGTCCGACGGCTCGCCCGGATCGTCTCGCAAGGAAATGCGTGACGTCCGCGTGCTCGTGGTAGGAATGCTTGGCCGTCAGAAGTCCTGTGGTGCCGAGGAGGCGGCTGCCGAGCAGGTCGGCATCAAGCGGCGGGGTCCAGTTGGGATCACCTTTGTACAGCCGCCACGGGAGGCGCGCGAACTCGCGCATGCGCGCGTCGCCGAGACCGAACTCCTCGGTGGTGATCGGTTCCATGCGGGGAGCGTATCAGACCTCGTGTGCGCTACCCTAGTGCCGAGGAGGTCGCCCCGTGTCCCCACTCGACCTGGACGCGCTCGCCAACAGCAGGTTTGGCCTGAAGGTTGCGACCGGCATCGGTCGGGCGACCCCGCCTTCGGTCGGCCATCGTCTCGCGGATCAGGCTGCTGACGCGCTGGCGAGAAGGCGCGGCAGTGCAATCGTTCGCGCGGTGCGTGCGAACCGGTGGGTGGCGAGCGGAGGCACGCTGACGGGTGCCGCACTGGACGAAGCCGTCCGACTCACACTCCGCCACATCGGGCGTTGCATCTACGATCTCTACCACTTGACGGACGACGCGGCGACACTCGCTCGACGGGTCCGGATCTCACCCGAGTTCGCGGAGCGGCTCGAGCGCCTTGACGGTGGCGAGGCGGTGGTCGTGGGCGCGCCACACATGAGCAACTTCGACTTCGCGGGGCGTGCGCTCGCGCGCGCGGGGTTCCGTGCCCAGGTGCTCTCTGTGCCCGACCCCACCGATGCCTACCGCGCGCAGAACGAGGCCCGGCAGCGGGTCGGACTCGAGATAACGCCGATCTCACCGGAGGCACTGCGCCTGGCGCTGAAGCGGCTTGAGGGCGGGGGAGCGGTGCTCACCGGCGTCGATCGACCGCTCGAGGATGGCGGCCGGGAGCTCACCTTCTTCGGCAGGCCCGCGCGTCTTCCTGACGTGCACGTGCGTCTTGCCTCGCGCGTCGGCGTACCGTTCGTGCTGGTCTGGGTAACGATGGCCGAAGACGGCGCGTACGACGTGTGGGCTGAAGAAGTGGCGCTCTCGGGCGGGCGCGGCGATGAAGCGGTGCGCCGCGATGCAGAGAAGGTGTTGGCGCGCGCCGAGCGCGTCATCGCCGAACGGCCTGAACAGTGGGCGATGCCGCACCCGGTGTGGCCTGAGGCGCTGGAGGAGCTGGACGCCCTCGAGAGACGGATGGGGGCACCGGAAGGGAGAGCCTAGATGGCGGACGTTCGGGATCAGAAGCGCGTGCTGCGAACGATCACCGATCCGGTCGAGAAGCCGACGCTCATCTGGATGGCCGAGCGGCTGCCGGCGTGGGTGACCCCAGACATCCTCACGACGATAGGCCTGTTAGGCTCCGCAATCGTCTTTGCGGGCTACGCACTATCGCGCGTTTCCCCCTGGTGGTTGTGGTTCTCGACGTTCGGACTTGTGGTGAACTGGTTCGGAGACAGCACGGATGGGACGCTCGCGCGAGTGCGGCACACCGAGCGGCCTCGCTACGGCTTCTTCATCGACCACACTATGGACGTGGTGAGCGAGGGACTGATCTTCCTGGGCTTGGGTGTGTCGCCCTACATGCGCTTCGACGCTGCATGCGTGGCGTTTATCGGCTACCTGTCCATGTCCGTGCACGCCTACGTGCGCGCCTTCGTGGACGGAGTGTTCAAGATCTCGTATTCGCGCATCGGGCCGACCGAGTTGCGCATCGTGCTCGTGGTCGTGAACGCAGCGATGTTCTTCGGCGGGGCGCCGAAGGCGATCGTGACGGTGTCGGGGCAGGCAATAAACGCCTACGATGCCGTCTTGCTCGCGGTAGCGCTGGGGCTCGCTGTGGCGTTTGTCGGCTCGACGGTCAAGGGGCTCCGCGAACTGGCTGACGTGGACGTTCGGTCCAGAACCTAGAGTCACCCGTCAGGGCTGTCGCGGCCAGCGGCCGCGACTGACGCGAGGTGTTCCGGCGCAGACGGGGATTCCGGAGCCGTCTCGCGTTCGAGAATCCGGCGATACAGGGATTCGTACGAATCGAAAGTCTTCCGCTCGTCGTGCAGAGTCGACAGCGCCAGACTCGCCTGCGCCATGTGGCTGCCTACGGTCGAGTCGAGTGCGGTATCGAGCGCGGCCGCGAAGCTTGCCGGGTCACGCGCCGGTACGAGCAATCCGTTCTCGCCATTTCGGCACACCTCCGAAAGCGAGCCCTCCGCTACTGCGACTATCGGCAGGCCGGTCGCCGCCGCCTGCAGGGCCGGGATGCTCTGGACCTCGTGGCACGATGATATGGCGAACACATCGCTCGCACGGTAGATGTCCGGCAGGTCGGATTCCGGCACGAACCCCAGGAAGTGGACGCGCTCCTCGACGCCCAGTTCCCGTGCGCATGCCGCTAGAGCGTCCCCGTGAGGACCGTCGCCCACGACGAGCAGGTGGGTTGACGGGGTCGAGTCGACCTGCGCGATCGATTTGATGACTACGTCCAGGTCCTTGTCCTTGGCGAGCCGCCCGACAACCAACACGCGCCGACCTTTCGGCAAGCTGTATCGACCGTCGAGATCCTCAGGTGTGACGCCGGGACTATAGCGGACGAGATCCACGCCGTTGGAGACAACCTTCGTTGGTGGCTCGAGGCCTCGCTCGACGAAGCTGTCTCGATGGGTGAAGGTCGGGAACACGACGCAGTCGACACGGTTGTACAGCGCGATCGAGTATCGCCATGCGAGACCTTCGACGACTCGGTGCGAGCGACTGCCGCGCGCAAGGTACGAGGCGACGAAGCTAGGGTAGTAGTGACAGGTGGTGACGAGCGGCACGCCGATGCGCTTTCGAGCTCTCACAGCTTGCAGGCACAGGGGCAGGGCGTCATGGGCGTGAATGATGTCCGGCTGCTCCGCCGCCACGAA
The DNA here is from genome assembly GCA_029858605.1 of Coriobacteriia bacterium. Lineage (GTDB taxonomy): Bacteria > Actinomycetota > Coriobacteriia > Anaerosomatales > JAENZW01 > JAENZW01. The sequence goes on from JAOUET010000012.1 coordinate 16,241, forward strand.
TCTCTCGAACCTGCCGAGCGAGATCAGGGGCACCGGATTCGCGCGCCAGAAGGGATTCTTGCGGGAAGCGATGCGCACTACTCTTGCGCCATGGTCGTCCGTATCGTAGGCATCGAATCGCTCGCTGGCGGCAAGTACCGTTACGTCATGACCGCGCTCGGCGAGTGCCCGCGCGAGTCTTTGCACGACCAGCGTCACTCCGCTGATGGTGGGCGGATATCCGTGGCTGGTCAGCAGGACGCGCAGGGCTCGCTCCTCTCATGATGTGCAGGCGAATGCCATACGGTTCTTGTACCCCACCGAGCGGTGGATTCATGGCCTGTCGCTCAGCCCCTTGCGCGAAACCAGTTAGCGTGCTAATAGTTAGCAACCTTACTATTTCGAGAGTCACTGGAGGCGCACCCATGTGCCCACATCATGGACGACACCGGCCCCGCGGCATGCACGGCCCGATCTCGCCGCCTGAGGCAGCCATCGACGAGAACGCTCCGCTGCCGTATCGGGTCTTTCACACGATGCGCAGCGTGATGCACGCGCAGAAGCAACTCTTCGTGAGGAAGCTCGGCGACAAGGACACCCATCCCGGTCAGGCGATCTCGCTCTGGATGCTTTCCGAGAACGAGGGCATCAGCCAGGGTGACCTCGCCGAGAAACTCGGCGTCGCTCGCCCGACCGTCACCATCATGCTCAAGAAGATGGAGAAGGCCGGGCTGATCGAACGCCGTGCCGACGAGAGCGATCAGCGAAGCAAGCGCATCTTCCTCACGCAGGCCGGCCGCTCTCTGCATGCGAATCTCAAAGCTGTGCACGCTGAGGTCGTCGAGTTCACGATCGGTCAGATGTCCGAAGACGACCAACGCGAGCTCGAGCGCTTGCTGCGCATCATTGAAGAGAACCTCACCGCGGCGCAGTAGCACCGCAATCCCTGTCCGTACCTGCCACCAAGAAAGGCTCCAACGGAATGACTCGACTGCTAGCCGAATATCTTCGGCCATATCGCAGGGCGATCGTGATCGTGATCGTCCTGCTGTTTGCGCAGGCCATCGCGAACCTGTACCTGCCGGAACTCAACGCCGAGATCATCAACGAAGGGGTCGCCAAGGGTGACACCGCCTTCATCTGGCGCTCCGGCGGGCTCATGCTGCTCGTCACATCATTGCTGGGCGTAGGCTCCATCGTCTCGGTGTATTGGGGCTCGAAGACAGCGATGGCGTTCGGGCGCGATGTGCGCAGTGCGCTCTTTCGCCGAGTGCAAAGCTTCTCGCAAACGGAGCTCAACCTCTTCGGCACGCCGTCACTGATCACGCGAAACACCAACGACGTCCAGCAGATGCAGATGGTGCTCGTGATGATGCTGAACGTGATGATCCTCGCGCCAATAATGGCCGTTGGCGGCATCATCATGGCGCTGCGCCAGGACGTCGCGCTCTCGTCACTGCTCGCTGTCATTCTGCCGATCATGGCGGTCTTCATCGGCCTGTCGCTCAAAGCGGCGCTGCCGCTGTTTCAGTCGATGCAGGTCAAGATCGACCGCGTGAACCAGGTGATGCGGGAGAAGCTGTCCGGAGTGCGCGTCATCCGCGCGTTCGTGCGGGTCGACTTCGAGGAGCGCCGATTCGACGAGGCAAACCGCGACCTCACCGAGACGACGCTCAAGGTGAACCGCCTGTTCGCGCTGATGATGCCGACGCTCATGGGGATCTTCAACTTCTCGACCGTCGCGATCATATGGTTCGGCGCCTACCGCGTGGACAGCGGCGCGATGCCGATCGGCAATCTCACGGCGTTCCTCATGTACATCATGCAGATTCTGATGTCGGTGATGATGGCCGTCATCATGTTCGTGATGGTGCCGCGCGCCGCCGCTTCCGCAGCGCGCATCAAGGAGGTTCTCGACACCGAGCCGACGGTGAACGACCCCGAAACCCCGAGCGCGGAAACCGGTGCGAGCGGCTACATCGAGTTCCGCGACGTGGAGTTCCGCTACCCGGGCGCCGAGGACCCCGTCCTCTGCGACATCTCGTTCACGGCGGCTCCGGGCGAGACTACGGCGATCGTAGGAAGCACCGGTTCGGGCAAGTCCACGCTCATCAACCTCATCCCACGCTTCTACGACGTGACCGGCGGCAGCATCCTCGTCGACGGCGTGGACGTGCGCGAAATGGAGCTCGACAGGCTCTGGAGCAAGATCGGCTTCATCCACCAGAGAGCGTTCCTGTTCACCGGTACGGTGGCCAGCAACCTTCGCTTCGGCAAGGAGGATGCTACCGAAGGGGAGATCCGGCACGCGCTCGACGTGGCGCAAGGCTCCGAGTTCGTCTCGGAGATGGCCGAGGGCCTCGAAGCGCCCATCACCCAGGGCGGCACGAACGTGTCCGGCGGGCAGCGCCAGCGGCTCGCCATCGCGCGGGCGCTCATCAAGCGTCCCGAGGTCTACGTGTTCGACGACAGCTTCTCCGCGCTGGACTTCACGACGGACGCGAAGCTGCGCCGAGCCCTGAAGGCCGAGACCCGCGATGCCACCGTGATCATCGTGGCCCAGCGTGTGAGCACGATCATGGACGCCGACCGCATCATCGTGATGGATCGCGGCAAGATCGCCGGCATCGGTACGCACTCGAAGCTGATGAAGACCTGCGACACGTATCGCGAGATCGTCTACTCCCAGCTCACGGAGGAGGAGGTCGCATGAGCGATAAGCCGAAGACACAGCAGCCTCCCCGCGGACCGGGCGGCGGCCCTGGGTTCGGACCCGGCCGGCACATGGGCATGGGCGGACCCGTGGCCAAGCCCCGGGACTTCCGTGGCTCGCTCAAGCGGCTTGGCGGGTATCTGAGGCCGCAAGCGGCTATGATCGCCGTTGTGATCGCGCTGGCAGCGGCAAGCGTCGCGTTCAACATCGTTGGGCCGAAGCTTCTGGGCAACGCTACGAACGTCGTGTTCGATGGCATCATCGGCAGGCAGATCGGCGAGCGAATGCCCCCGGGCGCCACCAAGGAGCAGGCCGTCGCCGGCCTGCGCGCATCGGGCGAGAACCAGATCGCCGACATGCTCGAGAGTATGAACGTGGTCCCAGGCCAAGGCGTGGACTTTGCCGAGGCGCGGCGCATCCTGTCATTCGTTGCGCTCGTGTATGCGCTCGGCGCGCTGTTGGGCTGGATGCAGCAGTACCTGATGGCGGGTGTTGCTCAGCGAACCGTATACGAACTGCGACGGCAGGTCGACGAGAAGCTCGGGCGGCTCCCGCTCGCCTACTACGACAGCCAGCCGCGCGGCGACGTGCTCTCGCGCGTGACGAACGACATCGACAACATAGCCCAGACGCTGCAGCAGAGCATGACGCAGATCATCACGGCGCTCCTTACCATCGTCGGCGTGCTCGCGATGATGTTCTGGATCAGCCCGCTGCTTGCGGCGGTGTCTCTGCTCACACTGCCGCTTTCGGTCGTCGCGACTATGATGATCGCGAGCCGCTCCCAGAAGCAGTTCGCCGCGCAGTGGAAGCACACGGGCACGCTCAACGGGCATGTCGAGGAGATGCACACGGGGCACAGCATCGTGAAGGTCTTCGGCAGGCAGGAAGAGGCCATCGCGACCTTCGACGAGGAGAACGAGCACCTCTACCAGGCGAGTTTCAAGGCTCAGTTCATCTCCGGCACGATCATGCCCACCATGACCTTCATCAACAACCTCAACTACGTGGCAATCTGCGTCATCGGTGGCCTTCGGGTGGCATCCGGCCAGATCTCACTGGGCGATGTGCAGGCGTTCATCCAGTACTCGCGCCAGTTCCAGCAGCCGATCATGCAGACTGCGAGCATCGCGAACGTGCTGCAGTCGACTGTCGCTTCGGCAGAGCGGGTCTTCGAACTGCTCGATGAAGCCGAGGAGATCCCGGACACCGAGGAGCCCCGGCGGCTGGCCGAGGTGCGCGGGCACATCGTGTTTGATGACGTGTCGTTCCGCTACGAGCCGGAGACGCCGCTCATC
>JAOUET010000146.1 GCA_029858605.1 Coriobacteriia bacterium
GCCGGTCAGGTCGAGCCTGCAACGCCGGTGGGCGTAGCCGTCAAGCAGGACGCCACGGAGCTCGAAGACGCCGTCCGCTCCGCGCTCGACGAACTCGCGGCGGGAGGCGTGATGGAGACTATTCGCACCAAGTGGGTCGGTGACCTTCCCGCGCTCGAGACCGCGTCTCCTGGCAGCTCGTAGGGCTGAGCTTCGCCCCCTGCGGTCCAGCGGAGCATCTGCAACGGATAGGCTGGACCCGGCCCCTGCGCCATGATGCATCATGTTGTCGCGCCGCTGCATACACAACCTCCTGCTTTTCACATTGACTTGGTGTTGGTGTATCGTTTGGCATTGGTTTTCCGTCCCACCGCGCGGCATGCGCGGCGAGGACCGTGAACGGGCAGACGTTAGGAGGGTCAGGGATGGAGAGAACCAAGAAGTTCCTAGTCTTCTTCCTTGCTTTGGTGCTTGTATTCGGCGTGCTCGGCCTCGCTGGGTGCAACGGGGAGGACGAGAAGACGGACGAGGGTACCGAGGAGAAGGCGGAAGGCATCCGGAGCGTCGATGACCTGAAGGATGGCGACAAGGTCGGAGTCCAGTCCGGAACGACCGGCGAGCAGTGGGCCCGCGAGAATCTCGAGACCGAGGGCATCGAAGTCGTCGTCTACGATGACATCCTTGCGGCTTTTGCGGCTCTTCAGGCGGGCGATGTCGTGGGAGTCATCAACGACATCCCTATCTCGCTCGATATCGCGAAGGACCCAGCGCGGGGCGTCGAGGTCGTCCAGGAGATCCAGACCGACGAGAACTACGGTTTCGGTTTCAACAAGGAGAACACCGCTCTTCGCGATGCGGTGAACTGGGCGCTGGCCGAGGTCATCGCTTCCGGTGAGTACGACACGATTTACGAGAAGTGGTTCGCCGAGAAGCCCATGTCGATTCCTGCGGCAGAGGCGACTGCCGAAGAGCCCGCAGATGCGCCGAAGACGCTGACGTCCGGCAAGATCCTCATCGGCTCGGACACCGCGTACCCGCCGTTCGAGAACGTTGAGGACGGCGAGACTGTGGGCTTCGACGTGGATATGATGAAGGCCATCGGCGAGAAGCTCGGTCTCGAGATCGAGTTCAAGACGTACAAGTTCGACGCGCTCATCACGGGGCTGCAGTCCGGCACCGAGTTCGACATGACCGCTTCGGCCATGACGATCAACGACGACCGCAAGCAGTCCATCGATTTCTCGAATCCCTACATCAGCTCGAACCAGTCTCTGGCGGTCAAGAAGGCCGAATAGAGACGGCAAGAGGGGAAATCGCTAGGCTAGAGGGGCCGGCGGCGTGACCGCCGGCCCTATGGCATACGGGCGGCGACTCGAGGCGGTCCAGTGAACGCAACGACCCGCAGACTGATCTTCGGCGGCATCGCTGTGATTATCGCTGCCGTCGGACTCTGGTTCCTGCTGGCGTGGCAAGGACCGGACTATCTGACCTTCGATATACCCGCTCGAGGCGGTCAAGAGCCCCTCGAGAGGACGCAACGCCTCGATCAAGATGTGACTACGATTGGCAGGAAGGCCGACGTCAGCCTGCCTAGCACGTTCACCGGTGATGTCGTCGCCACGGTCGAACTCACGCAGGCGGAGGACGCCGAGGACTCGTACTGGAGCCTAGCTCCGAGTGCCGAGGCGACAATCCCGATCTACGTCAACGGTGATGCAATCACCGAAGAGCCTCTCTCGGACGGCGATCTGATCGAGATCGGCGGCAAGGAGGTCGTCTTTCACCAGGGACCCAGCGGGGTCGCTGCGTTCTCCGACTGGTGGGAGTCAAAGAAGATCACCCACCTGTTCTTCTCGTTTCGGGTGATAAGCGACTCGTTCCCGATCATCCTGCGTGCGTTCCCCGTCTCGCTCACATTCGGGTTCGTCGCGTTTGGGCTGGCGATCCCGGGAGGCCTGCTTCTCGCCTTCATGAAGATGGCGAAGATGCGTTGGGTTCGCTGGCCAGCGACCATATACGTCGATGTCATTCGCGGCACGCCGCTCTTCCTGCAGATACTGATCGTGTATTTCGGGCTCACTCTGCTTCCGGCGTACGGCAGCATGATCGAGGCAAACCCGTGGATGAAGGAGCCTTTCTTCCTGGGGCTGGACTTCACGCTCTACTTGCGGGGACTGACGGTCTTGAGCCTGAACTCCGCCGCATACTTGTGCGAGATCTTCCGCGCCGGCATCCAGTCGATTCCGAAGGGCCAAATGGAGGCGGCGCGCTCGCTCGGGATGACCGTCCCGAGGGCGATGGCCTACGTGATCATCCCGCAGACCATTCGCCGGATCCTGCCGACGATGATGAGCGAGTTCATCCTGCTGTTCAAAGACACGGCGCTGCTCGCCGCGGTGGGGATAGCCGAGATGACCCTTCGGGCTCGCGAGGTTGCGGCATCCACGCTGAACCAGTCGGCGTACGTGCTCGCGGCAAGCTTCTATCTAATCGTCACTATTCCGCTGGGTCGTTTCGTGGCCCGTCTCGAGGACCGACTTGCGGAAGCGGAAGGTGGAGGCGGCGGCAAGCGCCCGCCCACCGTTCCGTCAGCCATCGATTCCGAGCATGAGATCGCACATCACGAGCGCGTCATCGACATCGGTGGATAGGAGGTGCGTGCGATGAGCGACGAGGAAGCGAGAACGACGGCGGACAACGGAGCCGCGCAGGCCGTCGTGCGCATCCGCAGACTGCAGAAGAGCTTCGGCGATCTCGAGGTCTTGAGCGGCGTCGACATGGACGTCGAGAAAGGCGAGGTCGTCGTGATCCTCGGCCCTTCGGGTTCCGGCAAGTCGACGTTGCTCCGTTGCGTCAACCGCCTCGAGGAGCCCACCGGTGGCGAGGTGTGGTTCGAGGACACGATGGTCAACGAACCCAAGGCCAACATCAACGAGGTGCGCGAGCACATCGGCATGGTGTTCCAGAGCTTCAACCTGTTCCCGCACCTGACGGCCAAGGGCAACGTGATGCTCGCTCAGCGCAAGGTGCTCAAGCGCTCGAAGGACGAGGCCGAGCGCATCGCGGTGCGACAGCTCACGCGTGTAGACCTTGCCGACCGGGTGGACTACTACCCCGCGCAACTCTCTGGCGGTCAGCAGCAGCGCGTCGCCATCGCTCGCGCTCTCGCGATGGATCCCCACGTCATGCTCTTCGACGAGGTGACGTCGGCTCTCGATCCCGAACTGGTGCGCGGCGTGCTCGACGTCATGAAGGAGCTGGCCAAAGAGGGCATGACTATGCTCGTCGTCACTCACGAGATGGGCTTCGCCCGCGACGTCGCCGATCGCGTCGTCTTCATGGACGGCGGTGTCATCGTCGAGGAGGGCACTCCCGCCGAGGTCTTCGACAACCCGCAAAACGAGCGCACGAAGGACTTCCTCGGCCATATAATCTAGGGTAGACTTTCGCCCCACGGCCACACGCACTCGCCGCACAGGTGCCGGTCGTGGGTATCCTTATCTTAAGAGGCTCCACACACGGGAGGACCGCAATGAGAATGATCGTGAAGGGCCGCCACATGGTGGTCACCGACCCGATCCGAGAGTATGCCGAAGAAAAGATAGGAAAGATCACCAAGATACTCGACGGTGATCATATGACCAGCGAAGTCGAACTCTACGTCGAGAAGAACCCGTCCATCGAGAACAGCCAGGTCGCCGAAGTAACCGTTTGGACCAAAGGACCCGTCATCCGTGCCAAGGAGGCCGCACCGGACATGTTCGCGGCCATCGACCTGGCATCCGAGAAGCTGGAGCGTCAGTTCCGCAAGTACAAGGGCAAGATAGTCGACCGCCACATAGGGAAGCACGCCGAGATCCCGCAGCCCGTCGCTTCGCCCGTCGCCCCCGAGGAGCCGGAACCGGCGATCGTCAAGACCAAGGCGGTCGAACTCAAGCCGATGTCTACCGAAGAAGCCGTGCTGCAGATGGAACTCCTCGGCCACGACTTCTTCGTGTTCGCGTCCTCTGAGACGGAAGCCGTGAGCGTCCTGTACCGCAGGCGCGACGGGGACTACGGCTTGATCGAGCCGAGCATCGGGTAGCATCGAGCTCGCCCGCTGGCTCTCTGCTAGCGACCGCTAGTCGCAGCGAGGCGACCGTTTAGCCGCGCATTTCGCCACTGGCATTCGCAACCACGTATACTTGATGCACACACCGGCAGGGGTGAAGCGGTCAGGGGGAAGGTTTCACCCTGAGAGAAATCAGGGGGGAAACCTGATGCTACCCGCAGCCAGAGACCCACGTTTCGGGTCCGCTCTCTCGCGCTCTTCCGCGTCGTCCAGGGCACTCGCGATCCTGCTCGCGGCGATCATGATAGCCACTCTCTTGCCCGGCTTCGCTTCGGCCGCACGGGACAATCAGACAATCGTGGCATGGGTCGACGGGGACAGCGACGGCACACCCGAGCTGTTCGGCGTGGACTGGGACGGCGACGGTCTTGTCGACGAGTGGTGGTACGACGATGACGATGACGGCGTCATCGACCGCGTCGAGACGGCAAACACCGGAGGCGACACCTCGCGGTCGCCGCGGGGTAAGCCGGGCATGCGCGTAAAGGTCACGCCCCTTCGCGGAGGTGGTAGCCAGGTCGCTCCCGACTGGGACGGCGACGGTCGCTACGACGAGGTCTGGTGGGATATGGACGGTGACGGCACCGTCGACGACACCGACATCTTCAAGACCGAATCCAAGATCGTAGACAACACGAAGGCCACGAGATTCCGCGGCGTGTTCGTGGGAGTCAA
>JAOUET010000147.1 GCA_029858605.1 Coriobacteriia bacterium
CGAGCCTGGCTCGACTGCGCGGGCGGGCACCCCGGATTCCTCGGCGGGGGCAAAGGCGACGAGCGAGAACGAGAGAAGGGACGCCGTGCAGACGGCGAAGCCCGTCCATGTGATCAGCGGCTCCAGCGACAGCAGCGGGATGAGCCAGAAGGAGGTGGCCAGAGTCCCGGCGATGCTTCCGGCCGTCGAGACTGCATAGAGGCCTCCCGCAGAGCGACCGACGTGTTCGATTCCTCGTGCAGCCGCCAGTCTGACGCCCAGCGGGGAGACGGTCGCGAGCAACAGGGACGGTGCGAAGAACACCAGGGTCGCGGCCAGAAGCGCGCCGGTACGAGGGCCGAACTCCGCTGCCCAAGGGAGAACCGGTTTGGCGATCAGGGGGACGACGACGATCCCCAGACCTGCCGCGCTGATGACGATCGGCAGTACTTTGCGGGGCCCGTAGCGGTCGGCGACTTGTCCGCCAAGCCAGTAGCCGAGCGACAGGGCAACCATGACGATGGCGATCACGCTGCCCCACACATATATCGAGTTGCCGAGGAAGGGCGCCAGGACGCGAGCCGCGACCAGTTCGAGGCTCATCAGAGCGGCGCCGCAGACGAAGACGATCAGGTTGAGCACGTACCACTCCTGTCGATTCGCCGGCGCGTGAAGCGCAGGCGACGAGGTATCCCCAGTATCTTCGGCGAATGATACGCGCTGGAGGTTTCAGGCGCGACGCAGCGCCGCGTCGGGTATAGTCCTGGCAGACGACACAAAGGTGAGACTCGTGGACATCGTTCTGGCGGCCCTGGCTGACTATGCGGCGGTAACGGATCACGGCAAGCTAGTGATCGCGGGCGTTTTCGATGCCATACGCGTGCCGCAGATACCTGCTCGGCACCCGATGATGGCACTGGCGATGCGCATTCATGCCGAGCCGGGGGAAGGGGCGACCCACGATGTGACCGTCCGACTCGTCGATCCAGACGGTGCGGAGGTGCTTCCCGAGCTGAAGGCGAGCGTGCAGTTCAAGGAACATGGCCCCGGCGAGGGTGGCGACGTCCAGATCGTCATGCACGCGCCGGGAGTCGTCTTCAAGAAGCTCGGCCCGCACGCATTCGATGTGTTCATCGACGGATCACACCTGACATCCTTGTCCCTGTGGGTCAGGCTGACTGCGGACGGGCCGCCTCCCGGAGCGTCTCCCTCATGAGCCAGGATCTTTTGTCGATTGGGAGCCTAGTGCTCGGGGTCTGGGTGGTCGGCGCGTCGCTCGTGATGACGTTCTTCCCGGGTATGGGCCTCCGCAAAGGCGAGGAGTGGGCGTCGCCGGAGAACGTCTTTCTGTTGTTCTCCGACTATCTGCTGGGCGGGTGGCTGCTGTTCTCCGTTTGGGCGCCGGTCGCCCCCCTCGGCGGCTGTCTGCTGCTGGGTGCTCTCGCCCTCACGCACCTGTTCAGGTGCACGCAGGTCATCCTCGGTTTGCCGCGGCCGTTCTGCATGTCCAAGCTGACGATACTCTTGAACGTGATCAGGTTGACGTTGGCGGCCGCGTTGTGGGGCGCTTGCGTGGTCGGCATCTAGGAGGAGTGCTGGTGCCGGAGTGCAGCTTCCATCCCGGGGTCGAGACGGAAGTCTCGTGCACCGAGTGTGGCCGCTACATCTGCCAGAAGGACATGGTGTCGACCCCGGTCGGGTACAAATGTCCCGAGTGTGCGAAGCCGGCGCGCAGCGAATACGTTCTGGTCAAGCCGCGACAACTGGCGGGTGCCGTCGCGCTGGGGCTGCTTTCCGGAATAGGCGGAGGCCTGGTGATCGGCCTCGTCGGCTTCGGCTTCTTCTTCGTGGCGCTGGCCTGGGGTGCCCTGGTGGGCGAGGCCACGCGACGCGGCTCCGGTGGGCATCGCGGTCCCGTGATCGCGACGGTCGCAGGGGGCAGCGTTGTTGCCGGCGGCTTGCTTGGCGGACTGGGCCTGATCACGATCGTCTTCGGCGTCGTTGGGGTAGTCGCCACAGTGGGGTGGGGCTGGGGACGCTAGACGTGTCCTCGGCGGGAAGACGACGTGGGTGGAGATTCCGTGGATTCCCCCGCGTCTGGGCTGTATGGGGGCATACTTTGCTTGAGGGATGCCGCCATCGATCGGGACGGCGCGCATGTCCGGAGAAAGGTTCGTGGCCGATGTCGGCAACGCGACGCATCCTGCTCGTCGAGGACGAGAAGGCCATACGAAACGCCGTTACTGCCTATCTGGAGAAAGAGGGTTACTGGGTTTCCGGAGTGGGCGACGGCGCCGCCGCGCTCGAAGCGTTCGACAAGCAGCGGTTCGACCTCGTGGTCCTCGACCTGATGCTCCCGAAGGTATCCGGCGAAGACGTGTGCCGTGCGTTGCGCGATTCCTCGGACGTACCGATCATCATGCTGACCGCCAAGGGCGAGCTCGAGGACCGCGTCTCGGGTCTCGAACTGGGTGCCGACGACTACCTGATCAAGCCGTTCTCCCCTCGTGAGCTCGTCGCTCGCGTGCGGGCGCTCTTGCGGAGAGCCAACGTGGCCGAAGAACCGCTGCGCGACCGGCTCGAATACGGACGCCTCGTGATCGACGTTTCGGCGCACAAGGTCTATCTGGCCGAAGAGGAGCTCGACCTTACCGCAAGCGAGTTCAAGCTGCTGGCCACGCTTGCGCGCTACCCCGGGCGCGTCTACTCACGCATGGAACTCGTGGAGAAGGTTCTCGGCTACGACTTCATGGGATACGAGCGCACGATCGACTCGCATGTAAAGAACCTGCGCGCCAAACTCGATGACGATTCCAAGAACCCCACCTACATCTACACCGTGCACGGTGTCGGCTACCGGTTCGAGGCGCCGGCAAGCGGAGGATCGTGATGGCGCGCCCGGGAATGCCGGACGGGCTGAGCGCTCGACTTGCGCTCACGTTCGCGGCCGTGGCCGCACTCACGGCGGCCCTTGCGGCGGTCATCCTCTCGGTAGTGTGGGCGCGGCAGTTCGACATCTACGTTCGCGAAGGACTCCAGACGACAGCGGACGGCGCGGCGGAGTTGCTGGCGGACGGCTATGAGACCCAAGACGGCTGGACGGTCGAGAACCTCGCTCAGATGCCTCGTGTAGGTGTAGTGGGCGGGCTCGCGCTGCAGGTGCTCGACGATCACGACCGAGTGATCTACGACGACACTCTGCATGGTGGCGTGATGGGCGGCATGATGCGCAGGCCGGTTCCTACCTCTCGGGAACCGCAGGGACCAGTCGTCACCTCGGACGTGGTGGTCGACGGGGAAATCGTCGGCAAAGTGCGGGTGTGGTCTCTCTCGCCGAGGGGCCTGCTCACCGAGAACGACGTGCGCTTTCAGAACTCGAGCTTCATGGGGCTCGCCGCCGCAGCTGCGATCGCCGTCGTGCTGGCCTCGATTGCGGGGGTGTGGTTCGCGCGCCAACTAGTGCGACCGATCGACCGGGTCACGGCCACCGCCGCAGCATTGCGTGCGGGTGACAAGAGTGCACGAACCGGCATGACGGGTGACGACGCGGTCGGGGTTCTCGGCAGGACGTTCGACGAGATGGCGGATTCGATCGAGGCAGAGCGCCAGATGGAGCGCCGCCTGACCGCAGACGTTGCGCACGAGTTGCGCACGCCCTTGCAGGCTATTCAAGCGACGGTTGAAGCGATGCAAGACGGAGTGCTGCCCGCCGACGAGGAGCGTCTCGCCATCGTACGCGACGAAACGGTACGACTCTCGCGGTTGGCTGACGGTATCCTCGAGCTGACGCGTCTCGAGCGTGGGAGCGTGCAGATTCGCCTGGAGCGAGTCGATCTCGGTACGCCAGTTCGAACCGCAGTCGACGCGCACCGCGCGTTCATCGAGACTTCTGGTCTGACGCTCGCCGAAGATATCGCTGACGGGTTGTCGATTCTCGGCGACACCGACCGGCTGACACAGGCGGTTGGAAACCTGCTCTCAAATGCGGCGCGCTACACGCCGGACGGCGGTTCGGTGTGGGTCCGGGCGTATGCCGACGGCGATCGTGCTGTTGTCGAGGTGTCCGACACGGGCGTCGGGATAGCGGCCACGGATGTGGACAAGGTCTTCAGGCGGTTCTGGCGTGCGGACGAGGCGCGCGATCGCGCGACCGGAGGGCTTGGGATCGGACTCGCGGTCGTTCGCGAGGTGGTGGACCGTCACGGAGGTGCGGTGACGGTCTCGAGCCGAGAGGGCGGGGGCAGCAGCTTCGCCATGCGGATACCGCTGGCTCCTCGCGTCTGAGCGCCACCTCTTGCGCTCGGTAGTATCCGCGGATAGCGCGTCAGGGGCTCCACAGCATCTCCATACGGCGGACACGACCCCTCCATGTCGTGCGGGCACACTGACAACGTACGGTTTCGTCGGCAATCGGAGGCAGCGAAAGTGGAGCAGCGGACAAAGATTACTCTTGCCGTCGTGGCGGGACTGATCGGCGCATTCATCCTGGGAGGCATCGCGTTTGCAGTCACGGGACCCGTGCTGCGGGGCATCGGAGTTGCGACCTTCGGCACACCTCAGCACCAAGCGCGCGACGGCGTCGGCGCGTACCGTGACGGGTCTCGGAGTTGCTGGGAAGGTGACTTCGGCGGGCCTGCGCGCGGTACCGGCGAGATGGGGCGCCTTGGCCGAATGGGTCCTCGCGGGAACCTGCAGAGCCCGCGTGACCCAGACTCCGCGTCACCGCCTCGGCTCCAGGGCGCTCCG
>JAOUET010000013.1 GCA_029858605.1 Coriobacteriia bacterium
GTACTCTTCGGCAATCCAAGTTGCGACGTCGATCGCATCCCGGTCGAAAAGGGGTGAGCCGAGGACGTCGATGATCGGACGGACTCCGTCGACCGTAGCTTGCGCGGAGAGATCGACGATGTATCCGACTGCGACTGCGGAGCCAAGCGGCACGACAACTGGCGTCCCGACATCTACGTCGGTCAGCTCGGCACCGACACCGTACTCGAACGGCTCGGACAATGCGCGTGTCGGCAGATCTATGACGACCTGCGCATAGGTGAGGAAGGTACCGGCGACGTCATCCATGCGCACAGAATACAGGAGGCCACCGACACTGTCGGCGACCTCCCGCCTACGACCCCTGCGTGTAGCTAGTCGTTGAGGCCTGCCGCCTCCGCGAGCGCGTCTGCCCTGTCGGTGCGCTCCCAGGTGAAGTCCTTGTCGGCGCGACCGAAGTGTCCGTAGGCCGCCGTCTTGCGGTAGATCGGACGCCTGAGATCGAGGTCTCGGATGATAGCGCCGGGGCGCAAGTCGAATACCTCAGAGATCGCACCTTCTATCTGCTGTACAGGAACGACCTCTGTGCCGAAGGTCTCGACGAGGATGGACAACGGATGGGCGACGCCGATCGCGTACGCGAGTTCGATCTCGCAACGATCGGCCAAGCCAGCGGCGACCACGTTCTTCGCGACCCAGCGGGCGGCATAGGTGGCCGAGCGATCGACCTTCGTGCAGTCCTTGCCCGAGAATGCGCCGCCGCCGTGGCGGCCCATGCCGCCGTAGGTGTCCACGATTATCTTCCTGCCCGTGAGGCCGGTGTCGCCCATGGGGCCGCCGATCACGAAGCGACCGGTGGGGTTGATGTAGATGTCCGCGTCTTCGAAGTCCAAGCCCTCGAGATCGAACACCGGCTTGATGACGTGTTCGATGAGATCGGGTCGAAGTAGTTCTTCGATGTCGACGCCGTCTGCATGTTGTGTGGCGAGAAGTATCTTGTCGACCGCGACCGGCTTGTGGTCTACGTAGCGAACCGTGACCTGGGTCTTGCCATCGGGGCGAAGGTAGTCGAGGACGCCCGCCTTGCGGACGGCCGTCAGGCGCTCTGCCAGCCGATGAGCCAGGTAGATGGGCATCGGCATGAGGTGTGAGGTCTCGTTGCACGCATAGCCGAACATCATGCCCTGGTCACCAGCGCCGATCAGGTCGATCGGATCACCGTTCATCCCGTGTTGTACCTCGAAGGACTCGTCCACACCCATGGCGATATCGGGGCTCTGCTCGTGAATCGCCGTCACGACGCCGCAGGTCTCGTAGTCGAAGCCGTACTTCGCTCGCGTGTAGCCGATCTCCTCGACGACTTTGCGTACCGTCGCGGGAATGTCCACGTATGCGTGCGTCCGCACTTCTCCGGCCACGACGATCAACCCGGTGGTCGTGAGAGTCTCGCATGCGACGCGCACGTAGTCGGGGGCGGCCCTTACGCCGGCTGGCGAGACGAACCCCTCCTCGGAGAGTGCAGCTTCACGGGCGATGATGGCGTCAAGCACCGCATCGGATATCTGGTCGCACATCTTGTCGGGATGACCCTCCGTGACCGATTCCGAGGTGAAGACGTACTCGCGTTCGGACATCGTGCCTCCTTCGTCTCCGCCGAGGACTCCCGAAGAGATCCTCGGCCGTTTCCAGCACCAGAAACGAAAAGACCCTCGCCTGGTCCGACGAGGGCTCTCGCATGCGCACACACGCCACTGCGGTATTCCCTCATCTTCCAGACATCACTGTCTGCCGCGACTTGGCACCGTGCGTCACTTTCGACGTTGGTTGCCGGGGCTTCTCAGGGCGCGGTCCCTCTGCCCTCTGCGGCCGACCTACAGCCGCCTCTTGATGAGAACGTGTGTGACTGTACCACTCGACGCGTTGCGCGCCAAGGGTGCGGGAACGATTCCTGCCGAACAGCTGCGCCGGCTCACAGCCAGGGTATCTTCACGTTGTTGCAGTAGTCGGTCCAGGTGACGCCGAAGGTCTCCGACAGCTGCCTTTCTTCTTCGGGCGCATACATTCTCGAGCCGACGTACAGGACGATACCGATCAGGACGCCCAGCCACGTGTTCAGCAGGAAACCGGTCCAGGGAAGGACCAGGAAAGCCACTCCTGTATACAGCGGGTGCTTGACCAGCAAGTAGGGTCCTGTGGCTATCAGTTCTTGCCTAGGAACCTTCGTGAGGATCAGGACAACCGACCATATCCAAACCGTGACCCCAGGGATCAGCATGACGACTGAGAGCGCCGTCAAGACCGCGGGTGGGCCACCAACGCTGAACAGCGACGGGCGCAAGACGTTCAGGGCCACGCCGACCAACAGGAACGGTAGTGCAAGCAAGCCGATCCTCTCCCCGCTTCCGACGAGTGCTTTCAGATCCAGCGCCTTCGTTGGCGCAGGCCGAACCCCTCTCGCCCGTATCCTCGCTGAGTGATTCATCTTCCTACTCCTTTGAGCCGGTCTCGCTGCCGACAGGCGGCGAGCGCTGTCCTATCGGCGAAGTGTCTCCTACGCGAAGTGCCACCAGTAGCCTGCGTAGTGTCCCCACATCAAGAAGCCGAGCATCCCCAGCCCGGCGAGCGCGACCAGCGCCGCGAGGACGCCCAGCGTCCAGCCGGCCCAGCCTCCCCACCGGATGGCCATGACGGCACCGACGAGCGCGATCGTCCCGACCAGCGCGCAAGCCGGCATCACCGCTGCCGGAAGCGTCATGACCTCGAACTCCGCCTGCTGCACTTCTCCAGAGGCGCCACGCGCCTCGATGGGCAGGTCTCCTCAATAAGGCGTGGAGTTGAGAACCTCCACGTCGAGGTCGGCCTCGATGCCGTCGCCGGTGTGTCTCGTCTGCGCTATGCGTATTCGCACGACATCGCTGTTCTCGTCCGGCACCACAATCTCGGAGGCGCCTTCTGCCGTGACGACGTAGCGAAGCGTCTGCCCCTGCCAGCCGACCCGGCAGGCCGGCGTCGTCGTGATCTCCATCTCGCTCTCCCTTGTCTCCCTCGGTCGGCGACCTTGCGCCGCATCGACCTTACGGCGTACAGTTTACGCCGTAAAGGATGATACCCCTTTACACTGTAAAGTCAACAAGCATTTCAAAGAAAGGCGGAGGGGAATATGACACCGCATCCAAACAAGGAGGGACGCGAGCCCCTGAACAGGGAGAAAATCGTCGAGAGCGCGGTCAAGATACTCGACGCCGAGGGCGTAGAGGGCTTGAGCATGCGTCGTCTGGCCGCGGCACTGGGCGTGGAGGCGATGGCGCTCTATCACCACTTCCCCAACAAGGACGCGATCCTAGATGGAGTCGCCGCCCGCATCATCGAGGAGACTGGCCCGGCCATTCCACTTGCGGAGGCGGAGGCGGACTGGAAGGCCGTGATGCTTTCCGGGCCGGCGTCGGCCGGGCGCGCCCTAGAGGCCCACCCCAACGCGGGCTGGCTCTTCCTCGGGCGCCAGTACAGCACCACGGAGTCGCTGCAGATGCTGGAGGCCCCGCTGCAGATCCTGCACACGGCGGGCTTCCGCGGCCAGCAGCTCGTCGACGCGGCACACGCGGTCTTTGCCTACACCGCCGGGTGGTACATCCTCACGTCCGGTGAGGGCGGTTCGTGGAGCGGTCCCTCCGACGAGGCGATCGACGTCGCAGGCGAGGCCGCGCCCCTGGCGGCTTCGCTCGCGCCCCAGCTGCGCGACTGGAGCCACGGGATGGAGGAGGGGCTGAGGGCGCTGCTCGAAGGGCTCGAGGCGAGACTGGGGAAGTAGTCTGTGCTGCATGCCGAAGTTCTCCGCTAGGCACGACTCCTTGTGACTCCATCAACGAGTCGCGCATATGCAGAGCGTGTGCGCGGTCATACGAGATCCCACGCCCCTGTCCCCCACAGCCACCCCAAACGCGCTACCATATCCCCCGCGTCCTGAACCCGACACCTGGAGTCCGACCGTGACCCAAGACGTCCGCGTACGCTTCGCACCCAGCCCGACGGGCCATCTCCACATCGGTGGCGCACGCACCGCCATCTACAACTGGGCATTCGCTCGCCACCATGGCGGTGCGTTCGTGCTTCGCATCGACGACACCGACCCCGAGCGTTCCACCACCGAGAACACGCAGGCCATCCTCCGAGCCCTTCGCTGGCTCGGTCTCGACTGGGACGAGGGACCTGAGGTCGGCGGGGACTTCGGCCCGTATTTCCAAACGCAGCGCAGCGAGTCCTACGCGGATGCGCTGGAGCACCTGGGGTCGAACGGGCACGCCTACCCTTGCTTCTGCACTCCCGAAGAACTAGACGCCATGCGTGAGGTCGCAAGAACTCGGGGAGGCTTCAGCGGATACGACCGCACGTGCCGCGACATACCTGTCGAAGATGCGCGCTCGCGAGTCGACGCAGGCGAATCTCACGTCTGGCGCGTGAAGGTGCCGGCCGATCGCGGCGACATCGTCATCGAAGACGCGGTCCGCGGACGGGTCTCGTGGCCCGCAGACGTCATGGACGACTTCATCCTCGTGCGCACCGACGGCACGCCCACATACAACTTCGCGACCGTCGTGGACGACTGGAAGATGGGGATCACGCACATCATCCGTGGAGATGACCACCTCTCGAACACTCCGAGGCAGATAGTCGTCTATGAGGCGCTCGAGGCCCCGCAGCCTGTCTTCGCGCACATGTCGCTGATCTTCGGCGCTGACGGAAAGCGTCTGTCGAAACGTCACGGTGCGACTTCCGTCGAGGCCTACAGAGACGAGGGGTATCTCCCTGAGGCCCTGCTCAACTACCTGTCGCTTCTTGGCTGGTCCATCGACGACAAGACGACGCTGTTCGACAGGGAGACGCTCGTCCGCGAGTTCCACATCGAGCGTATCTCGAAGAACCCGGGCGTCTGGGATCCCGACAAGCTGGACTGGATGAACGGCGTCTACATCCGAGAGATGTCTGCCGAACAGCTACTCGAGCGCGTCACGCCGCTGCTCGAGGATGCCGGACTGATCTCTGCCGGAGAAGCCGACGAGCGCAGGGACTGGCTGCTGGAGATGGTGTCGCTGGTCTCCGAGCGCATCAAGCGCCTCGACGAAGTGGTTCCGAAGGTGGGCTTCCTGTTCCGGTCGTCGGTCGAGATCGAGGAGTCTGCGCGGGTGAAGGTGCTCGAGAAGGAAGGCGCCGAAGCAGCCCTAGCGAAGGCCAAAGACGTCTTGGCGGGCGTGGAGCCCTTCGAGTCGGGCGCGATCGAGGACGCATTGCGCGCGATACCGGAACGCATCAACGTGAAGCCCAAGCTTGTCTTTCAGTCAGTTCGTGTCGCGGTTACCGGCTCCATGGTGAGTCCACCGCTCTTCGAGTCCCTCGCCCTGCTCGGCAAGGATGAGGCCGTGCGCAGGATCGGCTCGGCCATCGCCCTCACCTCGGGGTAGCGCAGTCTTGTTGACAGCCGAAGGAGCGGCGGGTAGGATACCTATCCGCGCCCCTTCCAGGGCTGCGACCTGCACATATGTTGGGGTGTGGTGTAACTGGCAACACGCTGGATTCTGGTTCCAGAGAGTCTAGGTTCGAGCCCTAGCACCCCAGCCAAACGGCCCGTTCGTCTAGAGGCCTAGGACACCGCCCTCTCAAGGCGGAGGCACGGGTTCGAACCCCGTACGGGCTACCAGCAAGCCATTGAAGGCCGCCGAAGGGCGGCCTTCTTCGATTGAAGAGCCAGGCAGAGTACTGCCTGGTAGAATAGTGTTGGAGTGGGCCGGGCGGTCGCGCGCATCCGAAAGGGCGCGTGAGGAAAGTCCGGACTCCAACGGGCAAGGGTGCCTGCTAACAGCAGGGCGGGGCGACCCGACGGATCAGTGCCACAGAAAAGAAAACCCCCGAGGGCGACCTCGAGGAAAGCTGAAACGGTGCGGTAAGAGCGCACCAGCGTCGCGGTGACGTGGCGGCTTGGCAAACCCCACCCGGAGCAAGGGCAAATAGGAGCGGCTAAGACTGGCCCGGTCGTCGCTCGGGTAGGCCCGCGTGAGGCCGTGAGCAATCACGGTCCCAGATAAATGACCGTCCACGACAGAATCCGGCTTACAGGCCCACTCCACTCACCCGGTCGCGTACGGTTGCCGCAATGGAGGCGCCGTCCAACGTGACCAGGCGGACGTATTCGGCATCTGCCACATCCGCGATCTCCCTGGCCATGCTTACCGCGCGCGGACCGCTGCCCGTATCCACTACGACCGCCTTGACGCCGGATGACCTGAGCCGCGTGGCGACTGCGCGGGCATCCTCGCTGCCGAGACCTCCGTTGAGGCCCACGTTGGCACGGCCGTCCGTGACCAGAACGAGCCAGGGGACGACATCGCTGTTTCGCTTGACCTCGGATTCCAGCAGTTCGAGGGCTCGAAGCAGTCCGGCAGCAAGTGGAGTTGCGCCACCTGTGGGCAGGCTCTTCAGTTTGAGCTGGGCGAGTTCGACGCTGGCGGTCGGAGCGAGGACGACATCCGCTCTGTCGCCCCTGAAAGAGACGAGTCCGACGCGATCTCTGCGCTGGTACGCGTCGACGAGAAGGTCGAGGATGGCGACCTTTGCCGCATCCATGCGGCTGTCCGCCCCCATCGAGCCGCTGCCGTCCACGCAGAGGACGATCGTCGCACCGACACGACGCTTTCTGACTTTCGTCATGACCTCTTCGGGTTTGACCGCTATGGCGAGATTGCTGTCGCGAGAAGCCTGGTTGGGAGCGGCAGCCCGCACAGTTGCGTCCAATGCGACGTCCGTGCTTTGACCGCGGTTTTGCTCGGCACGAACGTAGCGCCCGCGTCCGTCGGCAGAGATCGTCTGCTGCCGCCGGCCGCTCATCGTGCGCCTCATCCGGTCTAGCTGCGTTTCAAGATCGGGGACTATCGGTGAGACTGTCGAGTCGAGTTCATCGGCCACATCGTCGCCGCGGATCGAAGTCGCCGAGGCAACGTCTTTGCCGTCACCATCGCCGCAGTCGGCTGAAGCGGGTGCCGCACCGGGGTCGTCAGCTCCGTCCTCGCCGAAGCTCTGAGAGACCGCCGAAACCAGTCGTTCGGAAGCAATGAGGACATCGTCGAAAGGCTCGCGACGGAGTCTGTGGACCAGCACGAGCGGCGCCACTCGCCGAACGTCCTCGGACGTGACCTCGCTTCGGCCTTCCAGCGCGGCGAGTGCGCTGGCGGCCCTTACCATGGTGAGATCTGCCCGATGGCCGTCTACGCCCAGGGAAGAGCAAAATCTCGCCACCGAGAAGAGTAGTTCTTCGTCCACGTCCATCGAGGTGGTCCTGAGACGGGCGTGCTTGAGGCGCATTTTGAGTTCGTCCTCGGCGTCGACCCAGCCGCGAGCGAAATCGATAGCGTCCTCCTCGAACGCGCGTCGGCGTTTGAGGATCTCGACTCGCTGTTCGGGATCGCGGATCCCCTCGATCTCGACGCAAAGGCCGAAGCGATCGAGCAGCTGAGGGCGTACGTCGCCCTCCTCGGGATTCATCGTTCCCACGAGTATGAAGCGTGCGGGATGCGAGAAGGAGACACCCTCCCTCTCGACCGTGTTCACGGCCATGGCTGCTGCGTCGAGCAACGTATCGACAAGGTGGTCGTCGAGCAAGTTGACTTCGTCAACGTATAGGATCCCGCGGTTGGCTTCGGCGAGCAGACCGGGCTGGAAGCGTCGCTGACCGTGCTTGAGCGCGTGCTCCAGGTCGAGAGTGCCGACCAAGCGGTCTTCGGTGGCGGAGACCGGGAGTTCTACCAGCTTGGGCACGCGCGTCGATTTGGGCAAAGCACCCTTGTCGCGGCGCTCGCGACACTCGACACACCAAGACGCAGGGTCGGCCGGGTTACACGAGAAGCGACACTCTTCGACGACGTCGATCTCCGGAAGTACGTCAGCGAGGGCGCGTACCGCGGTGGATTTCGCGGTGCCCTTCTCCCCCCGGATGAGGACTCCCCCGACCCGTGGGTCAACTGCGTTCAGGAGCAGTGCGAGCTTCAGCGAATCCTGACCGACGAGGGCCGAGAACGGGAAGCTCTGAGCGGGTCGCTGTGCCACGCATCCCCTCCGGTGACGAAAGCCTGGGTACAATATATCGTAGTCAGGCTACCGCGTGCCACCCATATTTTGTGGATGCTAGGACGATTCCCACTGAAATGACCCGCAAGTGGAAGGCGTCAGTCCCCCCTTGTTCGGACACGTCTTGAGGTAGACGCAATCGTCGCACGTCAGCGATTCCACGTCTGTGATATCTTTGCCGATCTCACCCGACGGGCCTTCAGGTTCGAGGATCGATTCTGTCGCCGAGGCACGTTCTTCTTCGTCCAGCTCCAAGTCGGCGATGACGCCGGCGAGATCGACCCCTTCTTCCTCCGAAGGGGTCGACAGATCGACCGGCTCGTCGGCAGCTTCGGCAATCTGCACTCCCGCAGGCTCGACAATCGGCAAGGGCTCCTCGATGGTCGAGGGCTCGGTGTCAGAAACGGCCTGCGTCTGGGCGCCCTCCTCATCCCCGTACGAGCCCATTATGACCGGCTTGGCGAGGTCAAAAGCGGTCTCGTCCGCTCGACCGGTCACCAGTTCGTTGATGTCCGTCGCGGGTTCCTCTAGCGCGTCCGGAACGAATGCGGGGACCTCATCAGGGCCGACAAGCGTCTCGGCTTGCTCAGCCGCCTCGGCGTTCTCGACGGAGGCAGGCTCCGCCACGGCGGGCGCACCGGCCTCGGCCTCATCGCTGGACCTAGCGTCCCACGGCCAACCCTTCGCATCTTCCGCTGCAGGGGCATCCGACGTCTGGGCGGCAGCTTCGTCCGCATCGGTAGCGGGCCCGATGGAGTCAGGTGCGGTGATGCCCTCGGACTCCAAGGTCCCCGCGGCGCGTTTCAGCGCGTCCGCTAGGTCGGGCGCCTCTTCGGCAGACTCCTCGGCGAGAACGTCGGCAGACTCGGCTTCCTGAGCGATGACTGCTTCAGCAAAGGCTTGGTCGACGGCATCAACATCGACGGATGAGGCTGCTTCTTCATCAGCCGGTGTCTCCCAGACTCCGGCGGCCTCGGTCGGCTCCGAGGCGGACTCTGCCGCTGCCGGGGTCTCTTCGGCGCGGTCGGCCGCATGCACCACGAGAACCGGTGTCGCCGAGTCGAGATCGACCACGTAGCATTCCGATTCGAGTGCGGGTCCGACGTCTGCACCGGAGAGTTCGTCCACGGCCTCCTGGCGCGAACCGAACAGCTTTGGCGATATGAGCACGAGCGTCCCGCCATCACGCTTGCGCCCTACCAGGAAGAAACCCATCTGTCGCACCTCTCCTCGGTCTTGCGTTGGAGCGGGTGGCCCCCTTCGGACGGTACACCCTATGCTAGTTGCCCGCTGCAAGTGGGGCAACCGTGCAAAACGGGTCTTTCTAGCCGCTGTCGCACTCGCCACGCAACATCTTGAGCCTCTGGATGTTCAAGATGTCTTTGGCAGGCAACTCGCCGGGCATCTCGGTAATCGCACAGACCTCCGCGAGCTCTTCCCGGCGAAGCATCGCCGAGAACCCCGGCAGCCCTATCTCGCCGTCTCCTACCCATGCGTGCCGGTCCCGGTGCGACCCGACGGGGGCCACGCAGTCGTTGGCGTGGACGGCCCGTATGGCTTCCCCTCCGCACTGGTCGCGAATCAGTCCGAGCAGCTGGTCCCAGCCGACATCGGTGCGCACGTCATAGCCGAAGGCGTGTGCGTGACACGTGTCCAAGCACAGCCCGACCCGGGCGCGTGCGTCACCCAGCAGGGCGAACACGGCGGCCAGATGTTCGATCGGTCCGCCGTACGTCCGACCGGCACCGGCGGTGTTCTCGAGAAGAAGATCGACCCTCCTGGTCGCGTGGGCGTCGGCTGCGGCAAGCGCGTCGCGCACCGCGTCGGCGACACGCTGGGCTGCGGCGGAAGGGTCCTCGTGCGGATCGGAGCCGACATGAGTGATGACACCGGCGACTCCGAGTTCGGCCCCGCGCACCAGCTCGTCGGTCAGTGCGACTATGCTTCTGCGCCGAAGCAGCGGCTCTGCGGTCGCCAGGTTGAGCAGGTATGCGGTGTGTGTGAAAGCGGCGGATATCTCTGAGGCCGACAGGGTTTCGAGATACAGCTCGACGGCATCCGGGTCGAGCGGTGGTCCGTGCCACTGCCGAGGGCTCTTGGCGAAGATCTGGAAGCACTCGCAGCCGACGCTTTCGGCGTATTCGACCGCGCTGCTCAGACCTTTGGCTATCGATACGTGTGCGCCGATCTTCACAGTTGTCGTCGCCTCTCGACCTTCCACGCAAACGGGCGCTTGCCCAGTACGCCCGAGCCGAGTGCAACGTTACACTGGTCGCATCGATGGACGCACGCCGAACATGGACCAGACGAGCGATTCTCCACGTCGACATGGACGCGTTCTTCGCTGCCGTCGAGCAGCTGGACCATCCGGAGTGGCGCGGTCGTCCCGTGATCGTGGGCGGGCCTTCCAGCGGGCGCGGTGTCGTGTCTGCCGCCTCCTATGAGGCACGCCGGTACGGTGTGAGGTCGGCGATGGCGTCGGCTCGGGCGGAACGTCTGTGTCCGGAGGCGATATGGGCGCGTCCTCGATTCGAGCGATACCGGGAGATGTCGGACGCGGTCCTCGCGATACTCGAGCAGTTCACCCCACACGTGCAGCCGGTGTCGATCGACGAGGCGTATCTCGACGTGACCGCGGGGAAGCACGCGAGCGCAGATCCGGTTGCGGTTGCCGAGGAGGTTCAATCACGTGTGGAGGCACTGGGAATCACCTGTTCGATCGGAGTGGCGTCGTCCAAGACGGTGGCGAAGATCGCCTCGGATCATCTCAAGCCGAACGGTCTCGTGGTCGTGTACCCGGGAGACGAGGCCGCCTTCTTGGCCCCGATGTCTTGTGGGGCTCTTCCGGGAATCGGGCCGAAGACGGCCGCGGCACTAGCATCGCGGGGCATCCGTACGCTCGGCGAATTGGCAGCGCTGGACGAAGGCACAGCGGCCGCCGTGCTGGGCACGCACGGCCCCGAACTGGTCATGCGAGCGAGCGGTATCGACTCTCGCCGAGTCCGCCGAAACCCCCCGGCGAAATCGGTTTCGAACGAGAGGACCTTCGCCGAGGACCTTCGGTCTCGAGAAGAAGTAGAGCGTGCACTCGAGTCCCTCTGCGAACGCGTGGCACGCCGGATTCGTCGAAAAGGTATCTCGGGGAGGACCGTGACGCTGAAGCTTCGGTTCTCGGACTTCACGACCCGGACGGTACAGCAGACGATGCCGCAGCCGACACACGGGGCCGAGGAGATCCTTTCGGCAACGCTCGAGATGCTCTCCGACGTGTGGCGCCCAGGAGTCGGGCTGCGCCTCCTCGGCGTGGGCGTGAGCGGCTTCGAAGAACGCGGTCAGCAATTAGAGTTGCTGGAGGAGTCGCGAGAGGAGGAGGACGACGGGCGCCGCCGACGACTGACGGCGGGACTCGACGCGGTCAGGGAGCGGTTCGGCGACGATGCGGTGAAGCGGGGCCGGGAAGTTGCCGGAGACTCCTCGGGGAAGGAAGAGAAGGATTCCGAGAAACCGGGTTCGTCGTGATTAGAGCTTGTGTGGCGTCCGGCGGTCTGTCGCATGCGCTGCCTGGAGAGAGGATCGGGTCGTGAGGCTTTGTAGAACGGTCGGCGTTGCTTTCGTGTCCTGCGCGCTCGCAGTCTTGGTGACCTTGCTTGGGGCGTGCGGGGATTCCGACGTCAACCAGGCCGACCGAGACGGCGAGACGGCTGAATCCGAGAGTGCTGCGGTGGGACTCGTGGAGCTTGCGGACGGCCGCGTGGAAGCGACAGGCTATCTGGACTTCGTGGAGCTCGAGGGAGGGTTCTGGGCGATCGTCGATTCCAACCCTCGCGAGGGGCTTTCCCAGGACCCGAGCGTGATCGCAATCGTCGTCAATGCCTCGGAGGTCGGCCTGCCGGCTTCCGAATCGCGCGATACTGCGCAGTTCGTGGGCCTTGCAGCCAGGGCTGCGGGTGAGCGCCTTGAGGGAGCGAGCATACGGATGTCAGGTCCTGAGATGAATGCGGAGAGTCTCGTTACGGCCGACAGTCTCGGAGCGCTCGACGGCGCGGACGAGAAGTAGCCGTCGACGCCCGGCTCGGCTAGCGCTTGCTCTTTAGATCGCCTCGCGCATCGTAGGCGGCTTGCCCCTCGGCGATGGACCACGACTCCTCTTCCGGTGCCCCGGGTCCTCCGAGCGAGGGCCCCATGGGACCGGCTCTGACGCCGCGGCGCATCCGAATCGGCTCTCCCGCGGTGCTCCTTGCGGTGTAGGGACGGACGTCTTCGGCAATGATGGCAAGCCCGCGCTCCGAGTTGTTCTGGAGCATGCCATCGACGAGGTATGCCCGGTGCTTCACGACTACGTCTCCGACCCTGCCGAGGACATCCTCGAATACGA
Source organism: Coriobacteriia bacterium (assembly GCA_029858605.1). GTDB lineage: Bacteria > Actinomycetota > Coriobacteriia > Anaerosomatales > JAENZW01 > JAENZW01. Next base: position 12,467 of record JAOUET010000013.1, read on the forward strand.
CGACATCGAGCAATCCCGTCGCGTCTTCCAGCGTCAGAAAGCACGTTCTGCGCCCCGAGCGCGTGCGTGGCGTCTGCGCTCTCTCGCGGACACCGCACACGCGGACCTTCGTGTGGTCACGCAATCCGTGCAACTCGCTCGCATACGTCACCCCGCGAAGGTCGAGATCGTCGCGAGCAAGCTCCAACGGGTGGCACGTGAGCGACAAACCGAGCAGTTCGAGCTCCGCCGATAGTCGTCGTGCGGTCGACCAGCCGCTTATATGGCCGGGGTCCTCGGCGGGTTGCGTCGGGGACGGGGCGAGGCACAAGACGTCGTCACCGGCACTCCCCTCCCGGGCCAGCACGGCTTTCAGTTCGGGCAGGAGCGCAAGCATCTCGTCGCGCGTGGGAGGGCGCCCCTCCTCGGTGATGCCGAGACCGTCCAGCGCTCCGACACGTACGAGCGCCTCCGCTGCCTGCACCTCGGCACGAGTCCGTCGCAAGAAATCCGCGAGATCCCTGAACCGCCGAACGCCCCGCTCGCATTCGATGGCGGAAAGGAGCCGCTGCGTTATGTCGTGAACGTCCTTCAAGCCCACTCGGATCGCGCGTCCGTCGGACTCGATGGTGTAGCCCGCCGAAGACTCGTTCACGTGGGGCGGCCGGATGTCGAGCCCGTGTCTGCGCGCATCGTTGACGATAAGCCGCGGGCTGTAGAAACCCATGGGCTCGTTGTTCAGGATGGCGGCTGCGAACTCCGCGGGAAAGTACGTGCGCAGCCATGCACTCGCGTAGCTCACCACAGCGAAGCAAGCGGCGTGCGCTTTGTTGAAGCCGTACGCCGCGAAGCCTTCGAGCTGCCGAAAGACCTCTTCGGCAACGCGAAAATCCACCCCTCGGTCGACCGCACGCTCGATGAAGTGCACCCGGATGCTCTCCATCTCTTCTCGCGAGCGGTCTTTGGTCATGGCGCGGCGCAGAGAATCGGCTTCGGCGAGATCGAAGCCCGCGATTGCCTGTGCGACGAGAAGAACCTGCTCTTGGTAGATGATGACGCCATAGGAATCGCGCAGGATCTCTCGCATCGCGGGATGCGGGACGCTCACCGGTTCGATCCCATGACGTCGGCGGATGAACGGCGTGATCATCTCCGCTTCCAGCGGCCCGGGCCGAAACAGCGAGATAGCCGCGATGATGTCGTCGAAGCGCGTCGCGGCAAGGCGCGTGTTGAGATTGCGCTGGCCGCTGCTCTCGAGTTGGAACATCCCGATCGTGTCGGCGTTAGCGATCATCTGATAGACGCGCGGGTCGTCCTTTGCGAGGCCGAAGGGCTCCGGCACGGTCTCCTCCCCCACTCGCTTGCGAGCCATCGCGACGGTGTCGCTTATCGCCGAGTGCATCCTCAAGCCGAGCACGTCCATCTTCACCAGGCCGAGCGCTTCGATATCGTCCTTGTCGTACTGCGACACGACGACGCCCTTCGCTGCCCACTGGAGAGGCGTCCACGTGTCGATAGGTTCGCGCGTGATTATGAAACCGCCGAGGTGCGTGCCGAGATGCATGGGGCACCCGTCGAGCTCTTCGGCGAGTTCGACGACGAGCGCGCGACTCGGGTCTTTGAGCGGGTGATCGGCGCACTCGGGATACGTCTCGAGCACCTCGCGGAGGTGACTCGCGCTAGCCCACGGGAGGTGGCGAGAGAGAGCGTTCACCTCGTTTGCCGAAAAGCCGAGCGCCCTGGCGGCAGTGCGCACGGCGCTGCGAGCCGTCATCGTGTTGACCGTCGCCACCATTGCGACGTGCTCGTGGCCGAAGCGGCGATAGATGAAGTCGATGACCTCGTCGCGCCTTGCCGAGTCGAAATCGACGTCGATGTCGGGCATCTGCCGTCTTGCGGGATTCAGGAAGCGCTCGAAGAGAAGATCGTACGCGACGGGGTCGGCATCCGTGATGCCTAGGACGTAGGTGACGATGGAGTCGCCGGCGCTCCCTCGACCCGAGAAACGAATGCCCTGCTCTTCGGCGAAATCGACGATCTCCTTGACCACCAGGAAGTACTCGGGGAAGCCGAGATCCTGGATCACCGAGAGCTCGTGTTGGAGGCGGCGCACCGCCTCTGGAGTGACCGGGCGGTAGCGCTCCTCGAGTCCGTGCCAAGCGAGTTTCGAGAGGACCGAATAGGGCGTTTCGCCGGGAGGTATCTCGGCGGCCGGAAAGTGAAAGCCACCGAGCTCCAGGTCCAGGATGCAGCGCTCAGCGATCGTAAGCGTCGCGTCGCATGCGCGCGAAAGTCCCGCGAAGAGACGCCGCATCTCAGCCCCGGACTTCAAGTAAAGCTCCCCGTTGGAGCGGTCGTAAGGGCCGGGTAAGTGCATCTTTGCGCCGGCCGAAGAGAGAACGTCGTGGATGCGGAAATCGTCGGCGTGTACGTAGTGGACGTCGTTCGTGGCTACTACAGGCAAGCCGAGGGAGTCGGCCAGCGACACGAGACCTGCCACATAGCGCGGTGAGTCCGATGCGAAGAGGTGCATCAGCTCCACGTAGAAGTCGCCGGGCGCAAAGCATTGTGCGAGACGCTCGAGGGCCGTGCGAGCGCGTTGGAGCCGTCCCGCCCGGACGGCCGCCCCAGCTTCTCCGTGCGGACATCCCGAGAGTCCGATCAGCCCTGCCGAAGCTCGCGCGAGTTCCTGGAGAGTCACGACGGAGGGTTCGTTGCGGGAGCGCACGTGCGCGCGAGAGATGAGGCGGCAAAGATTGCGGTAACCCGTGATGTCGCGCGCGAGCAGGGTCAGGTGAAACCCGCGTCCCGCCGCTCGCCCGAATCCCACACTCGCCGGAAGCAGCAGCCGCTTTTCGGGCGGTAGGTCCGACTCCTCACCGGGGATGCCGACCGCTTCGATCACCACCTCGGCGCCGATAACGGGTTTTATTCCGGCCGCGTTCGCTTTCCGGTAGAACCGAACGGCTCCGTAGAGACCTTGGTGGTCGGTCAAGGCCAAGGCGTTCATTCCGAGGTCGCCCGCACGTTGAACGAGTGAGTCGAGGTCGGCCGCTCCATCCATGAAGCTGAACCGAGAATGTACGTGGAGATGTGCGAAGCCTTCGTTCATGGCGTGTGCTTGCTAGTCGACGATACCGGCGAGGATCCAGCATTTCCGAAGTCTGTCGTAGGCGAGATCGTAGGTGCCGCCGCGGGCAAGGACGCGCCAATACCGGCGACTGACCCTCCTCGGCGTCCACCAACGGCGCTCGACCGCCCAAACTTGAACGATCGCGTCGACCCGGTACGTACGGCCGTTGAATTCGAATGCCGAAGGACAGCATCGACGCTCGTCCCAAGCCACTGCTACCGGCGCGTTCAACCTCTTTCCGGTACCGGTGTCCTCGGGCATAGAGAGCTCGGAAGCTCGGATGATCCAGGGACTTCGAAGCAGCTCGATGATGACGGGGAGGCGTCCTTCCTTGGCTTGGAAGAGATCCATCGGCTGTCCGCCGGGAGTCGAATCGAAGCGTTTGATTTCAGCATTCCGTCCCATGGATCGGCGCCTCCAAGCATGCCGAGAAGACGACGCCGCAGGGAGGGGCCCCGCGGCAAGACTAGTATATCGAACATATGTTCGGTATACAAGACGTCTCTGACATGAGTCTTTGACATGGCGGCGGAAAGCAGCCGTCCATGAGATGGCGCCGACAACGCGCCGGCAGCCGGCATCGCGGCGAGACTCCCGGCTAAGCTACGAGATCCCTACCAGCGGCAACGCTCGCGCGAAGAACCCTCCCACCAGCAGTGCCGTGGCAACCGTTATGCCTGTCACGTATCCGGCTCGTCTCCAGCCCAGGGTGCGCCCGAGCACCGCGAGCGTCGAGATGCAAGGGATCGCAAGTGTGTTCACCAGTACGTATACGAAGATGTTGGTGGGCGACATGAACGACAAGAGATTCTCGGACCCGGCCCCCGCCGTCGCGATGGCAAGCGTGGCCAATAGTTGCAGCGCGAACTCCTTGCGCAATATGCCGAAGAGGAGCGTGAGTCCTGCAACCGCCGGGAGTCCGAGCCAACCCGAGATCACAGGGGCCATGGGATCCGACAGCATCCAGAGGCGTCCGGTCTCGTACAGACCTCCGAGCACGATGCTTCCAATCACCACGATCGGCATGGCTATCAAGACGAATTCCCTGAACTGCCGCCATGCCTTCCTGGCGACGATACGTGCGGCCGGCCGACGGAAGGGAAACATCTCCATCACCATTCCTTCGGGCGACCCCGAAAGAGATCGGTTCAGGATCATGCCGATCACTGCGGCCACCAACGCGGTCACGGCGTAGACGCCGAGCGCAGGCAGCACTCCGAAGTAGTGGCCGACCGCCCCCAGGATCACGGCCGTCCTTGCGCTGCACGGAACCATCGACACGAGCGTGGCGGAGATGAAGCGCTCTCGTTCGGTACGCAGTAGCCGAACGCTGAGAACCGCGGGCACGCTGCACCCGAGGCCGGCGACTATCGGGATGATCGCTCGGCCGTGGAGACCGGCGCGGTGCATCATTCGGTCGGCGAGAAACGCCACGGCGTTCAGGTAGCCGCTGTCTTCCAGAAGTGCGAGGAGGAAGTAGAACGTCAGGATGTACGGTATGCCTATCGCAAGCGAGGCTTCGATCCCCGCGTCGAAGCCCCAGCGCAGCGTCTCTGCGAGCGCTCCCTCCCCTGCGAGTGCGGTGATCGCCGACTGTATGGTCGGCGAGGCGTAGGTCGCCCAAAGCGAAGATACGACTCCCGCCAACGCCTCTCCGACGAAGAACAGGGTCATGAACAGGGTCCCCAGCATTCCGACGAGCATCGGGATACCCGTCAGGGGCCGGGTCGCGAGACGTGCGAAATCGAGTCGGGAACGTGCGTCGGGACGACTCGCCAGCACGCCCGAGGCTAGATCTGATGCAAGTGCATGACGTTCCCGCGCCAGCACGGTAGCACCCGTAGTCCCCATGACCGCAGCCAGAGCCGCGCGCGCCTCGTCTGCGACTCTCGAGATGCCTGAGACACCCTCGGAGCGGACCGCCTCGGTGACTTCCGAATCGCCTGAAAGGAGGCGGAAGGCGGTAGCACGCGGCGGCAGCTCGTAGGGGCTACATCCGGACTTTGCGACCGCATCGACCAGAGGTCGCACGACTCGCTCGAAGGGTTCCCTATATGACGGTGACGGCTCGTCGAGGTCGAGCTCCCCTTCTGCGAGCAAGGCGACGTACTCCATCAGTCCGGAGACACCTATGCCGTCCACGGCGGTCGTTCTGAATACCGGTGCCCCCAGACGCTCCGAGAACTCCATGGCGTCGATGACAATGCCACGACGTGCGGCCTCGTCGGAGAGGTTCACTACGACCACGGTCGGCATCTGCAACTCGAGCACTTCCAGCGCGAGAACGGTATTGCGCGACAGGTTCGTCGCGTCGAGAACGACGACGACGACGTCGGGCGAAACCTCCAGCAAGGCCTGTCGCGACGTCGACGCCGCCTCGGTGTCGCCTGCAAGACCGTAGGTGCCCGGGAGGTCCATCACGTCCATTTCTACGTCACCGACGCGCGTACGGCCGACGTTGACCTCCGCAGTCTTGCCCGCATAGTGGGCAGTGACGACTCCTAGGCCCGTGAGCTGGTTGAACAGAGTCGACTTGCCGACGTTTGGATTGCCGACGAGGGCGACTACCGTCTCTGGGCGACCTTCGGGGAAGAGCGCCACCGAGGACGGGCCGTGACACGTCCGTGCGCTCGACGCCACTGGGGGCTACCGCTTCCCGGCAGACTTGGCGAGTATCTTCTCGGCGATGTCTCTGCCGAGGGCGTACGTGGAGTCGTCCACCTCGATGAGTAGTGGCCCTCTGAACGGTGCGACCTCGGTCACGGACACCACGGTGCCGGGGAACATCCCCATGGAGCCGAGGTAGGCCAGCATTGCCTCGTCGTCCTCGGACACCTGCAAGATCTGCGCCCTGCTTCCGGGTCCGAAATCAGACAGCGAGGTGCCGGAGACTTCCGCGACTTCGCCCTCTTCAGTGGGAATCGGGTGGCCGTGAGGGCACACCGTGGGGTTCTCGAGGTACTGTTCGAGACGGCCCAGGACGCGCGGGGATAGGGCGTGCTCCAAGAGGCAGGCATCCTCGTGCGCCTCTTCCCACGGCATGCCGAGAACATCAACGAGGAACCGTTCGGCGAGCCTGTGGCGGCGGATGATGTCGAGGGCCAGCGAGCGCCCTTCCTCTGTGAGCAATACGGCCCCGCCCACGCGGGACACGAGGCCTTTGTCCTGCAGGCGTCTCAGCGTGGCGGTGACCGTGGGACCGGAAACGCCGACCGCTTCCGCTATGGGAGTAGGCCTGACGGGACCTCTCTCGCTGAGTTTGTAGATTGCTTCGAGGTACTCCTCGACAGTCGCGCTGGTCATTTGTGCGCTCCCCTTTGCCGAGCGGATCGTGCTGTTCTGGTGGGTCAATGAAGGCGGTACGCTTCGTCTATTCTAAGGGATAAAGTGTGCCGGTGCGATGTGGGTGCCGTTGAGAGAGCGTGCGAACGGATGTACGCCCGTTCCCCCAAAAACCAGTGCCGTTTGGCGGGCAATGGGTTCCGTTCGTCGCATATGTGAGAAATGTCTCCGGAACCTATTGACCACTGTCTGAGCTATGCGTATCGTTACAGCCGTCCCGAGAAGTCGGACCTGGCGAGTCTCGAAAAGTAGCGTACCAGTAGCCGCCGGCGGGGGACCGTGAACGTGGACACAGCGCGAGTTGGTTCACCGGACCGGAACTCCAAAGGTGGGAAACGGGAAGCTGCGGAGTAGGGATCACGCGGGTGAGGTTTCTCGGGACACTTGTCTTCTCGGCATGCCACCTCCTTCGCATGCCTGCCTCCCCCGCCACGTGCTCACGGGAGCCGAGTCCCGCGCAAACCGTCGGCGCTAGGGGCGATAGGTGATCCTGGCGACCGGGGACTCCCACACCGAGACCGATACCATCCGCACGCACGGGTCGACCCTGTCACGGAGGGCTTCGAAGATGACCCGGGC
>JAOUET010000014.1 GCA_029858605.1 Coriobacteriia bacterium
AAGGAATGCAGGGGATTCGATTACTTCGAGGACGTCGGTAGGCTCCTCGGGGCCCGTCTCTCGCACATCGAAGTGTTCGGCCATTCTCGCGTAGAACTCGGCTGGATCGAAGCTGCCCTCGATGGCGGCGACGCGATGCGTCGGGAGGACGACCAGCTCCGGATCGTCCATATCGACGAGAGCCATCATGACGTAGTCGTAATCGGGACCTTCGGGTTTGCGCCCCGCCGCATCATCATCCGAGCGGCGCTCGTCCCGGTAGGCGAGAGCGACGGTGTAGCGGTGATGTCCGTCCGCGATGAAGATGCGCTGGTCGGCCAGAGCCTCGGTGATGAGATTGATGCGCCTGCTGTCCGTGAGGGCCCAGAGCAGGCTCTCTACTCCGGCGTCGTCTGTCGCACTCAGCGTCGGCGGCGTATCGGATACGGCGTTGAACGCCTTGACGACCGAGTGTTCCGGGTCGTGCAAGAGCCCAAGAACCTGACTGAAGTTCACTCCGGTCGCTTTGATCAGGTTGAACCGGTCTCCCAGAGCCTTCGGCAGCGTGCGTTCGTGCGGCAGTACGACACCTTCGTCGAACGCGTGCAGACCGACTTCGGCGATGAGCGCACGTCGGCGGACGTGCGACGCACCGAATTCGAACCGTTGCTCGAGTAGGTAGAGTGCGGGCGTATCGTCTTGCGAGATCACGCCCTCCTGACTCCACGCCTGCCAGCGCTTCGCGGCAGTCTCGTAGCGGTTGTCTGCGACGAGCGGGTCGAGCGGTCCTTCGGCCAGCTCGAGCGCGACGACGTTGTGCGGACTGCGCGCTAGTAGAGCGGTGCGCTCGGCGTCATCTATCACGTCATATGGAGGAGCTACGAGTGGGGTGATGTCCGGTGAAGTGCGCGCATAAGTGTGCGCGCAGAACGGGCGAATGCGGGCCACGTGGATCCTTTCGGTCTTGCGGGTAGCCGACGAAGCCGAAGACCCGTCGGGCACGGGCGTCAGTCTAGCGGAGGAAGATGCATCGTGCCAGGGCCGGACTACATGCCAAGGACCGAGCGGAGGAACACGAACGTGGCCATTCCGGCAACGGTTGCACCGAGGAAGCTGCGTGTGAACCGATAGACGAAGGCCGTGAGAACGGCAGCCAGGAGGCTCGGGTTGGCTGGCGATATGTCGATCTGGCCGCCGGGCCGCAGGACTTCGGACGCCACTAGGGCGCCCATCACCGAGACAGGGATGTAGGAGAGCCATCGCAATACGGGGCCGGGGAGATTCACCCTGGAGACTACGGCGATGGGCACGAAGCGCACCGCGAAGTTCAGAATGGCCATGCCCGCGATCACGGTCCAGATGACGGCGTCATTCATCGAACGCCAGGACTCCCAGTGTGGCGGCAGCGACTGCCGCTATGACCACGAACCAACTCGATCCGATTCGCACGTCTAGCCTCGCCAGCTCGGGAAGCGCGAGCACAGTCGCGCCGGCCACGGCTCCGATCAGGAGATGCCGGCGTGTTTCGGCCATCGCAACCAGCAGCGCCGTGAACATCGCCGCCATCGCGAAATCGACGCCCCAGGCGCGCGGGTCGCCGATCCACGCGGCAGTTGCCGCCCCGACGACCGTGCCGCCGACCCACCCGCTCCACGCTATCGCGCCGACTCCGGCCATGGACGCTCCGGTAGAGAGACCCTGTCGGCGATCGTTCATGTTGACGGCGAACGTCTCGTCGGTGAGCGTGAAGGCGAGGAGTGCCTGGGCGGGCAGGTGCATGCCGCGCACATGAGGCGAGAGAGTCGCCCCGAAGAGCACGTAGCGCAGGTTCACGACTGTCGTCGCCACCAGAACCGCGATGACGCCTTCGCCCGCTTTGAGCACGCCGAGGGCGATGAACTGGCCCGCTCCGGCGAGTGCCGTGGCCGAGCAGATCCCCGCTTGTGCGATCGAGAACCCGATCGACGTCGCTATCACGCCGAAGGCCATGCCCACCGGCATGTAGCCGAGGAAGATGGGGAGCCCCAAACGGAGACCGCGCGCGAACCGCGAGCGGCGTGTCGGGCGCGTATCGGTCACGGTCTGATTGTGGGAAGCGGACTCGGACACGCTGCGCATCGTAGCACTCTGGCGCATTTCTTGCGTGTGCGAAATGTGACACGGGCTCTCTCGTCAGACGTACTTCGTGCCGAGGTAGAATAGAGGCGAGGGCCGATTCGCCTGAGGAGGCGAGGACGATGCAATTCATGATCACGTGCCCAGTCGACGGCCCTATTGAGGTCACGATAGAGGACGTCGATACGGTCGTCCTGCGCGAACCCGAGCAGGCAGAGGTTATCTTCGCGTGCCCAGAGTGCGGCAGCGAAGTTTCCGTCATGGTTCGCATCCCCAGCTTCCTCATGGCTGCGATCGAGGCAATGGCCGAAGAAGGCGGCAGCCAGATCGTTCCGATAGCCGGCATAGTCGCGCTGGCTCGCGAAGCGGATCTTGTTCTAGAGACCGACGAAGAAGACGCCGACCGCGTCGAGGCCTACTGCGAGTACTTCCGGCGTCAACTTGCCGATGTCAGCGACGTGGACGACATCCTGCGCGAGATTGGCTGCGGGGAGAGCTGAGTCTCAGTGCTAGCGCCAGGTCGCGAATCTCGACTTCCGACGGCCTCGTCCACTCCTGTCGGCGAACCACGAGGGTAGCGCCAACGCGAAGCCGAGCGCGAAACCGCCCACGTGCGCCCACCAGGCGACGCCGCTCATCATCTGTGAGCCGAGCGAACCCAGTCCTTGGATCAGTTGCAGGACGAACCAGAAGCCGATGACGAAGGCAGCGGGCACGGTGGCGATCTCGAACACGAACACGATTGGGATGAGCGTGACCACTCGAGCTCGGGGGTAGAGCAGCACGTAGGCCCCAAGGACTCCCGCGATAGCGCCTGAGGCGCCAACCAGTGGCACCGTGGAGCCCGGAGTCAAGGTGACCTGGGCAGCCACCGCCGCTGCACCGCAGAGCAGGTAGAACCCGATGAAGCCTATCGGGCCGAAGCGGTCCTCGATGTTGTTTCCGAAGATCCACAGATACAGCATGTTGCCTATCAGATGAAGCCAGCCGGCGTGCAGGAACATCGAGGTCAGTACCGTCAGCCATAGGGCCGGATCGCCCGGACTAGAAGCCAGCGCCGCCGGATGCGCTCCCCACCTCGACAAGAAGGCGCCGAGTTCGGCGGGTGTGCGTGTCACCTCGAATGCGAACACGGCGACGTTCGTCGCTACCAGCGCGATCGTGATCCAGGGCACTCGGGCCGTGGGGTTCTGGTCTCGGAGAGGAATCATCTCAGGCCGCTTCTGCTACGATTCATGCGAACGGCAAGTGTAGCGTATCTCCGCACCACCTGCGATGAACAGCCGAGTTTGGGAGGATGTGGGTCGAATGTCCGTTGCGGTGCTGTGTCTCGGCGGCCTCGTCGTCGTGGTTCTCCTGGTCGTCGGCGCGACGATCGTGCTCTACAACCGTCTCATCATGCTGCGCAATCGGGTGAACAACGCTTGGTCGCAGATCGACGTACAGCTGAAGCGACGGTACGATCTCATTCCGAACCTCGTCGAGACCGTCAAAGGATATGCCACGCACGAGCAGGAAACACTGGAGAAGGTCGTTCAGGCGCGCCAGATGGCCATCGATGCCAAGAGCGTGGCCGAGCAGGGTCAGGCCGAGAATATGCTCACGTCGACCCTCCGCAGCCTGTTCGCGGTGGCCGAGGCCTACCCGGATCTCAAGGCGAACCAGAACTTCATGATGCTGCAGGAAGAGCTGTCGGGAACCGAATCGAAGATCGCCTACGCCCGGCAGTTCTACAACGACACGACTATGAGCTACAACACTGGCATCCAGACATTCCCGGCCAACGTGCTCGCGGGCATGTTCGGTTTTGCTGCACGCGAGTACTTCGAGATCGAACTCGGAGCCGAGAGGGAAGCCCCGCAGGTTTCGTTCTAGGCACAGTCCGAAGCGGGAGGCATCAGTCCGCCGCGAACCGCAGCTGCGGGCCGCGGCGGCGCCACTTTTCGGCAGGTGATAGATGTACGACCAGATCTCCTCGAACAAGGCCAAGAGCGTGCTACTGGTCGTATTCTTCGTCGTGCTCGTGCTTGCTGTCGGGTGGGCCTTCGGCTACATGACCGATCTGGGACCGGGCGGACTCCTGATCGCGCTCGGGATCGCGTTCTTCATGACCTGGGGCTCGTACTGGTACTCAGATCGGATCGTGCTGGGCATGAGTCGTGCACGACCTGCGAGCAAGAAGAGCGAACCCTACATAGTCAACACGGTCGAGGGGCTTGCCATAGCCGCCGGCCTGCCGGTACCGAGGGCCTACATCATCGAGGACCCGGCGCCGAACGCCTTTGCGACCGGGCGGAATCCGGAGCACGCGGCGATTGCCGTCACTCGTGGCCTTCTCGAGAAGATGAACCGTCTGGAGCTCGAGGGCGTCATCGCGCACGAGATGGCGCACATCAAGAACTACGACACGCTCGTCCAGACCTTGGCCGCGGTCATGGCCGGCACCGTTGTCCTGCTTGCCGACTGGTTGTTGAGGGCCATGTGGTGGGGTGGTGGCGGTCGCAGGGGCCGTGGCAGAGATGGCGGAGGCGTCTCCGGCGTCCTCGCCATCGCCGCGTTGTTGCTCATGGTGCTCGCGCCGATATTTGCGGCAGTGATACAGATGGCCATCTCGCGGAAACGTGAGTACCTCGCCGATGCCAACGGAGCCCTGCTCACGCGCTACCCCCAAGGTCTTGCCGACGCTCTGCGCAAAATTGCATCCGACCCGTCGCCTCTGCGCGTCGCGAACAAGGCCACAGAGTCCATGTACATCTACAATCCGCTCAAGGACTATAGGGGAGGCCGAGGACTGAACTCGCTGTTCGAAACGCACCCACCCATCCAGGAACGCATAGGTCGTCTGGAGGCCATGGCGTCTCCAGGAGGTGGCGCGTGATGCAAGCCTTGCCTGCCCCGGCAGCGATAGCGTACCCGCAGATCGATCCCGTGATAGTGCGGATCGGTCCCGTCGGGGTGCACTGGTACGGCCTGGCCTATGTCGCTGGATTCCTTGTGGCGGGGCTCGTGTTTCGAGCGCTCAATCGCCGTTGGAAGGTAGGGCTTACCGACGATGACGTGCTGACGGCTGTCCTGTACGCCATCGTCGGCGTTCTGGTGGGCGGGCGTCTCGGATACGTTCTGTTCTATGGTGGGACGACCTACGTCGAGGACCCCTCACGAATCCTGCTCGTCTGGCAGGGCGGCATGTCCTGGCATGGCTCCTTCGTGGGCATCCTCCTTGCGGGGGTGCTGCTCAAGCGCCGGTTCAAGATCCCGTTCTTGCGTCTTGCCGACATGGCGGCGGTCGGGGCTCCCGCGGGCTTCTTCTTCGGCCGTCTTGCGAACTTCGTCAATGCCGAGCTTTGGGGTCGCGCGACCGATCTGCCGTGGGGAATGGTGTTTCCGGGCACCGACGGCCTCCCTCGCCATCCGTCGCAACTCTACGAGGCGACTCTCGAGGGATTCGTGATGTTCGTCGTGCTGATGCTTCTGGCACTCAGGAAGCGGGCCGACGGCTTCTTCTTCGGCATGTTCGCGCTGATGTACGGTGCGTTCAGATTCGGGATCGAGTTCGTGCGCGAGCCGGATGCGCAGCTGGGCTTCATCCTGGGGCCGTTCACGATGGGGCAGGCGCTCAGCGCGCCGCTGGTGCTGGTAGGAGCCTACTTCGTGTTCCGTGCCGTCAAGCAGGATCGCGAACAGAAGGCTGCCGAGCGGCGGATCAATGAGGCTGCACGGAAAGCCAAAGGTGCTTCCGCGGTCGAGCCTGGATCCGAAGAGTAGGTGACTCCTGCTGGATCAGGCACGATTGGCGTTGGGCTTCCAGCACGGACCGGTGCGGTCGAGACACTTCGCCGACTCGCCAGGGCGCAGCGACTCGGGCGGGTTGCACTGTGAACAGAAGAAGCGCGGATATGAACCCACGAGATCCTTCAGATCCGGGTCTGCATACGGGTCGGATTCCGGTTGCTCGACCATGTGCAGCAGATAGCAGCTCATCCTAGGCGGTCCTGTCGCTTCTGTTGTCTGCGCATACTGAATGGCGCCCCCGCAATCACAGTATCGGCATGTTTACGAGACCTGAAAACCTGTTTGACCCGTCAAGGGTACCTCTCTAGACTCGTCCGCATGGATTCGAGGAGGCATATGCGGTGAAGCAGTTCTGGCACAAGTATCACAGATGGATCATCGCCTTGAGCACGGTTCTCGTGCTCGCGGGCGGTCTAGCTGCAGCGTACTACTACATGTTGGACGAAGAGGAGGGGCCCGTCGAAGTTACGTCTGCGTGGCCCGAGGCGAATCTGGAGCGCGTCGTTGACAAGCCGGCCAGCGTCCCCAGATGGCCGCTCACCGGTCTCGAGGCTGCCAGTGAGAAGGCGATCTCCCGGCGGCCCGTTTCGGTGAAGATCGAGAACTCGCCACAGTCTCGGCCGCAGTGGGGCATCCAGCGTGCCGACGTAGTCTACGAGACGGTGACCGAAGGCGGGATTACGCGGTTCAACGCCATCTTCCATTCCGACATCAGTGGCGAGGTGGGGCCTGTACGCAGCGCTCGACTGTCCGATGTGACGGTCGTTCCTCAGTATGGGGCGCTGTTCGCGTTCTCCGGGGCGAGCTCGACGGTAGGCGCTCGCGTGAATTCGGCTGGCATCCCGAATCTCAGCCAGGATGCAGGCGTTTCGTACCCCTACTACAGGAAGGCGGGTAGACGAGGGCCGCACAACCTGTGGATGAGCTTCGGCAAGCTTCTCGAAGAGGCGAAACGTCGGGACATGCGCACAACGGCGGATATCCGCGCGTTCCAGTTCGAAAGGTCTTCGGCAGATGCGACGGTGACTGTCACCGAAGTGTTCGTGCCCTTCTCCGATGCGAACCGGGTCACCTGGACCTACGACGAAGGATCGGATAGGTACCTGCGCGTCAACAACGGCTCGGTGCACAAGGACGCAGAGACCGGCAAGCAGATAACGGCCAGGAACGTAGTGGTCATGCGGGCGAAGTACCGGGTGGCAAGCCGCGACAAGTTCGGCTCGACGACCTACAGCATCGCGCTGACCGGCAAGGGGCAGGTATCGGTCTTCCGGGACGGGCAGCGCTTCGACGGGCAGTGGGTGGCCGACGAGAAGAACCCGCCGAAGTTCGTGGACGCCGACGGCAATCAGATCAAGTTGTCCCCTGGTAACACCTGGTTCCAGGTCATCGCTCCCAACGTGAACATCACCATGAAGTAGCGCCCCAGGTGGCGCCTCCTGTTCTCGGCGGGTACAATCACGTGGTCGCACGCACGATTCGGAGCGCGGCCTCGCGCACCCGCCACACGACGAAGGGGTCCTGTTCAAGTGTCTGACAGCTCCAAGGAAATCGGCACCCTGCGCGTCAAGACCGGTCTGGCCGAGATGCTCAAAGGCGGCGTCATCATGGATGTCGTGTCGGCCGATCAGGCGCGCATAGCCGAAGATGCAGGGGCCGTCGCCGTCATGGCGCTCGAACGCGTGCCCGCCGACATCAGGGCAACCGGCGGCGTCGCGCGCATGGCCGACCCGACAATAGTCGAGCAGATCATCGACGCGGTCTCGATCCCGGTGATGGCGAAGTGCCGCATAGGTCACTTCGTGGAGGCCCAGGTTCTCGAGTCGCTCGGCGTCGACTACGTCGACGAGTCTGAGGTGCTGACACCCGCAGACGAGCAGTACCACGTCAACAAATGGGACTTCACGATTCCTTTCGTATGTGGCTGCCGCAATCTGGGCGAGGGGCTGCGTCGCATAGCCGAAGGCGCCGCGATGGTACGCACCAAGGGTGAGCCCGGCACCGGGAACATCGTGGAGGCTGTTCGGCACATGAGGCAGGTCAGCGACGAGATCGCTTGGGTCGTCGGACTCTCGGAAGAGCAGCTGTTCGACGCCGCAAAGGAACTGGGAGCGCCGAGCGAGCTGGTGAAATGGGTGCACGAGAACGGCAAGCTCCCCGTCGTGAACTTCGCGGCCGGCGGCATCGCGACGCCGGCAGACGCCGCACTGATGATGCAGCTGGGATCCGACGGTGTGTTCGTGGGCAGCGGCATCTTCAAGAGCGGCGATCCCGCCGTGCGTGCCAAAGCAATCGTCGAGGCGACGACACACTTCGAGGACCCGGAGATCATCGCGAAGGTATCGCGCAACCTCGGAGAGGCGATGGTCGGCATCAACATCCCCGACATCCCTCAGGCGGAGAGGATGCAGGAGCGGGGCTGGTAGCGTGCGGGTCGGAGTTCTCGCCCTCCAGGGGGCTTTTAGAGAGCACGTCATGCTGCTCGAAGCCCTCGAAGTCGCTGCGGTGTCCGTGCGGTTGCCGCAGCAGCTCGAGGATCTCGACGGTCTGATAATCCCTGGAGGCGAGTCGACCGCCATCGGCAAGCTGATGGAGTCCTACAGCTTCTACGACCCGATCAAGTTGCGCCAAGGGCAGGGTATGGCCGTCTGGGGGACTTGTGCAGGGGCAATCCTCGTGGCCAACAGCGTCCTCGACGGAGTAGAAGGGCAGCGCAGCCTCGGACTGATGGACATCACCGTGAGGCGCAACGCCTTCGGCCGACAAGTCGATTCCTTCGAGGTCGATCTTGCCGTGGCCCATTTGCACGGTGGTGACTTTCGAGGCGTGTTCATCCGTGCGCCCTGGATCGAAGCGGTGGGCGAGGACGTGACGGTGCTCGCCCGGCACGAGGGAGTCGTGGTCGCCGCGAGGCAGGGGCGGATGCTCGCGACGGTGTTTCACCCCGAGTTGACCGGCGATCCGCGCATCCACCGATACTTCATCGAGGACGTCATCGGAGCATAGAGGAGACACGCGATGTCCGGGCACTCGAAGTGGGCAACCACCAAACACCGCAAGGCCGCACAGGACAAGAAGCGGTCGGCACTCTTCAGCAAGCTTTCGCGAATAATCACCGTCGCGGCGAAGGCGGGCGGGGATCCCAACCCGGAGAATAACGCTACCCTTGCCGCCGCGATCGCCAAGGCGAAATCGTACTCGCTGCCCAAGGACAAGATCGAGTCTGCGATCGCCAAGGCATTCGGTGCCGGTGATGCCGAGAACTACGAAGATGTTGTCTACGAGGGCTATGGGCCCGCAGGTGTCGCGATCTATGTTGAGGCTCTGACCGACAACCGAAACCGAACGGCAGCCGACGTGCGCTCCGCGTTCGCGCGCGCGGGCGGCAATCTGGGTGCGAGCGGGTCGGTAGCGTTCCAGTTCGAGCGGAAGGGCGAGATCGTGCTTGAGAAGGAGGGGGCGCCCGACGAGGAGGAGCTCCTTCTGCTCGTTGCCGATGCCGGGGGCGAGGATATGGAGGAGGGCGAGCGAGAGTGGCTCGTCTACACCGCACCCGGCGACATCATGGCCATCAAGGCGGAGCTCGAGGAAGCCGGGGTGCCGGTCAAGGGCGCCGAGCTCGTGATGGAGCCGCAGAACACGACGGTTGTGGCCCTTCAGGATGCCAAGAAGGTGCTGCGTCTCGTCGACGCACTGGAGGATCACGACGACATCCAAAACGTGTATCACACGATGGAGCTGACCGAGGAGATCGCCGCGACGCTCGAGTCCTAGACATCGACCTGCTGTTTGACCTGGGATGACTGCCTCATGGCCGAGACTCGATACACGGACCTGCAGGCTTCGGGCGAACTGCGACGTCGCGCCGACGAGGCGCTTGCCGGCTTGCGTGCCTGCCGCGTGTGTCCGCACGAGTGCCAAGTGGATCGTCTTGCAGCGGGACGCGGAATCTGTCGTGCGGGGGCGGCGGCACGCGTGGCGAGCTTCGGACCGCACATCGGCGAGGAGCGCCCGCTGGTCGGAAGCCGTGGTTCGGGCACCGTCTTCTTCGCGCACTGCAACTTGCACTGCGTCTTCTGTCAGAACTACGACATCTCGCACCTAGGCAACGGCGCGGAGTTGAACGCCCGGGAGATCGCCGACGCTTTCCTGCATATCGAGTCTTTGGGCTGCGAGAACCTCAATGTCGTCTCTCCCACGCATTTCACGCCGCAGATTCTCGATGCGCTCGACGCGGCGGCGGCGGACGGCTTGAGCTTGCCGCTTGTCTGGAACTGCGGGGGCTACGAATCGCTCGAAACGCTGAGACTGCTTGACGGAGTAGTGGACATCTACATGCCCGACGCGAAGTATGCGGATGCCGACACGGCGCAGCGGCTTTCCGGTGCGAGCGACTATCCCGAGCGCAACCGCGATGCGCTTCGCGAGATGCATCGCCAAGTGGGCGAACTGGAAGTCGATTCGCGAGGAGTCGCGACGCGCGGACTGCTCGTTCGCCACCTCGTACTTCCCGAGGGACTGTCAGGCACGTGCGAAGTGATGCGCTTCATTGCCGAAGAACTCTCGCCGAACACCTACGTGAACGTGATGGCGCAGTACAGGCCGTGTTTCCACGCGGACGAGTTTCCCGAGATCGACCGCCGTTTGACCGCCGAGGAGTATGCGGAGGCCGTTCGCGCGGCTCGCAGTGCCGGGCTGACTCGGTTGGACTCGATGTGAGACAGGGGTTGCCGGAGGGCAATCGTGAGGCTCCGGCCCCCGCCCCGCTTTACGCTACTGCATCCCTGCGCTACCCTGAACATATGTTCGATTGCACTCGACCTGCGGGGGAGCGTGCGTGATCATCCTCGGCATAGATCCCGGCCTGGCGAACACGGGTTGGGGAGTCATCGAAAGCGCCGGGTCGAAACATCGATGCCTGGCCTATGGGTGCATTACCACCTCTTCGGAAGAACCGCTTCCGGGTCGTCTGGCCCGTCTGCACGAGGAGCTCGTGAACGTGATCGACCGCTACGGGCCGACCGAATGCGCCGTCGAGAGCATCTACTTCGGGTCGAATGCCAAGTCGGCGTTCGCGACCGGTCAAGCACGGGGCGTTGCGCTCCTTGCGACCGCAGGTTCCGGGCTCGCGCTGGGCGAGTACAGTCCGCCGCAGGTGAAGAAGACCGTCGTGGGTACCGGTTCGGCCGACAAGCGGCAGATTGCCTACATGGTTCGGGTGCTTCTCGGCTTGCCTGAGGAGCCGCGTCCCGATCATGCCGCGGACGCGCTTGCGATTGCGATATGCCACGCACATGCTAGCGGCGCCGAAGGGCGCGTGCGTCTCGCGAAGGCCAAGGCCACGCGCGCCGCGCGCCTCGCCGCCCCACCGGAGGTCGCCTCGTGATCGAGTTTCTCACGGGAAGATTGGCCGCCAGGGGTACCGTGGACTGTGTCATCGACGTCGGTGGCGTGGGATTCCGACTTGCGATGTCCACCGGCTCGCTTGCGGCACTGCCCGCCGAAGGCGACGAGGTCACGATTCTCACGTACCTTCACGTGCGCGAGGACGAACTGTCGCTGTTCGGGTTCGAGAATGCCGAGGAGAAAGACCTCTTCGAGAAGCTCATCACGGTGAGCGGAGTGGGGCCGAAGGTGGGACTTGCGGCACTGTCCTCATACTCGCCGGGCACACTTGCAGAGGCAATCGCTCGCGAAGATGTGGCACTCATCTCAAGCGTGCCCGGGATCGGCAAGAAGACAGCCCAGCGGATGATTCTCGATCTCAAGGACAAGCTCGGCGTGCCCGACATCGGAGCGGTTGCCAGAGCGGTCGCTCCGGCGGCGGCATCAGAGGCGCGAGACGCGCTGCTGGGGATGGGCTTCTCCTCGCCCGAGATAGCCAAGGCGATGGAAGGGTACGAGGGTTCTGCTGAAGACGCGGGGGCCCTGCTGAAGCACGCGCTCAAACGACTCGGGGGTGGCGCGTGAGCACGCAAAGATGGGTGTCGCCGTGAGCACCGTGTGGGAAAGCGATGAGGAACGTCGTGAGCTGGCCGAAAGCGAGTCCGAGCGGCTGGTCTCGGCAGACTTCACCGAGGACGACCTCGAGATCGATCGAAACTTGCGACCGCGTCAGCTGGACGAGTATCTCGGCCAGACTCGGGTCAAGGAGAACCTGGGCGTTCTCATAGAGGCCGCACGCGGACGCGACGAGGCTCTGGATCACATCCTGCTTTCCGGTCCACCCGGTCTCGGCAAGACGACGCTGGCACATGTGATCGCGAACGAGCTGGGCGTGGCCATCAAGACGACGAGCGGACCCGCAATCGAACGCGCCGGCGACCTCGCGGCGATTCTGACGAACCTCGATGCGCGCGACGTTCTCTTCATCGACGAGATACACCGTCTCAACCGAGCGGTCGAGGAGGTTCTCTACCCGGCGATGGAGGACTTCGCCATCGACATCGTCATCGGCCAAGGCCCGGCGGCGCGAAGCCTGCGTCTCGACTTGCCGAGGTTCACGCTCGTGGGCGCGACGACGCGCACGGGGCTGCTCACGGGTCCGTTGCGCGACCGATTCGGCATGGCCTTCCGGTTGGACTACTACTCTGCCGAAGAGCTCGCCAGCATCGTGGGGCGCAGTTCCGAAATCCTGAAAGTGCCGATCACCGAGGAGGGCACGAGGGAGATTGCACGCCGCTCGCGAGGGACCCCAAGGTTGGCGAACAGACTGCTAAAGCGCGTGCGCGACTATGCACAGGTGCGCCACGACGGAAACGTGAGTGAGGACATCGCCGCGGAGGCACTGGCCTTCTTCCAGGTCGACCACGTGGGGCTCGACAAGATGGATGTGGCGATCCTGGAGACCCTGATACACAAGTTCAGTGGTCGACCGGTCGGGCTGAATACTCTGGCGGCCGCAGTAGGAGAAGAGCCCGACACTCTCGAAGATGTCTATGAGCCTTTCCTGCTCCAACTCGGTTTTCTTGCGCGAACGCCGAAGGGTAGGCAGGCGACGCCGCGAGCATACGAGCATCTTGGACTTCAATCGCCTGGCGAGGCGTCGAGGCAGGAGGGATTGTTCTGACGTAGAGGGGGTCTGGAATGCTGGTCGGTCCGATCGACGTTCGGAAGCACGGCGGAAGCGGACCGACTGTGGTCCTTCTTCATGGAGGCCCTGGTGCGCAGGGTTCGCTCGCCTCACTCGCAGGCACGCTCGCTCCACACTACTCCGTACTCGAGCCGCTGCAGCGACGCAGTGGTGACGTGTCCTTGACCGTCGAGCAACACGTCAGGGATATGGCCGAAGTAGCTCCGGAGAGCGCGACCTATGTGGGTTGGTCCTGGGGCGCCATGCTGGGGTTGTCGTTCGCCTCCCTGTACCCGGGCTTGGTGAAGACCCTGGTCCTAGTCGGGTGCGGCTGCTACGACGAAGAGTCCCGGGAGTCTCACGCGATTGCGCTGCGCCGACGCATGGATCGTCAAGGACAGGCGAGGCACGAGGATTTGCAGCGCAGGATGAAGGCGGCGACGGATCGGGCATGGCGCGACGATCTGTTCGGCCAGATCGGAGCCCTTGCAGAGAAGGCCGAGGCCGTCGAACCGCTCGGCTTCGTTTCCGGGGACGTGCAACCGGATGCGCTCGGTTTCGAGGAGACATGGCAGGATGCGGCCAGGCTGCAGCACGAATGCATTGAGCCTGCGCGATTCACCGGTATTCGATGTCCCGTGTTGATGCTGCACGGAGACGAGGATGTGCATCCGGGCACTCGGACTCGCGACGTCCTGCAGCGCCACATCCCACAGCTTGCCTACATCGGGATTCCCAAGTGCGGACACGTGCCGTGGTACGAGCGACACGGTCGCACGCCGTTCCTCGAGACCCTCAAGGAGTGGATCGACGACGTAGGCTAGCGAGCTAGGCAGGCGTACTTTGACGCGCTAGTCTCCGGAGGCTTCGTCATGGCGGGCTTTCCCGAAGCCCGACATCATCTCGGCTCAGCGCTCCGGCATGCCACCTTCGGCCATGCGAGCCATCATCTTGTCTGCCATCTTGGGAATCGCGTCCGTGGCCCAGATGACGGCAAGGCCGCCGACGAAGGCTCCGAATGCGATCGCGAGCCCGTATCCGGGTCCGGACCTAGTGCGCTGCACGTTCCCCACCCCTTCAGTTTGATGTTCGCCACCGCGAAACCGCCAAGGAAGACTTGGACACAGAGCGTACCTCGGAAGTATTCCCGGATGGTCCTATCTGGAGGCTCTGGGCGTGGTTCGCTTCTTCCACAAGAAGCGACGATCGCCGAGGCAGACGTGTATGAATGTCCCTTCTGGGGAAGTATCATGCTTCAGTTGCGCGTGCAATCTAGGGGCGACGATGAGGAAATCGGTCCTCGCGTTCGTGATAGTGGGGGTGTTGGCGGTGTTCTCGGCGGGGCAGATACTGCTCGCCTTGAAGGCCGCGAGCCTCCAGCGTCAGCTAGATTCCGTCTCGATCAGCGAGAAGGCGGTCGAGGACGTGGTCGACGAGCGCATGCGCTACTTCGCCGAGTTCATGCGCGACGGCGCGAGTCTGGACACCACGTCGACTGAGGGCACCTTCTGGTGGGTCGGCTATCGTTCGACCCAGTCGTACGAGAGGCAGTCGGACGCCTACTCGGCGATCGAGGCCGCGCTTCACGAAGACGCTTCGTTGGGGCAGGCGTTCCACAGCCTTCACGAGGTCATCGACGGACGGGAGTGGCCCGATCCTCCGCAGGCAGGCGAGCCCTACCTGGCCTACCCGGACGACTAGGTGCGTCGCAGGAGTCGTCGGCTCGTCCGCGTCAGTCCTCAACTCAGCTTCCGAGTGGCCTTGTTGCGCACCCGAGAAGCGCCTTCGCGCGTTCTGGACTATGGGGGGTAAGGTCAGCGCGAGTATTGGAGGCTCGAATGATGGTCTGTATTCGTCGGTTCGTAGCGGTGGTGTGTCTTCTGGCTCTTCTTGCCGTGCCGGCAACGGCGTTCGCCGGGGACAACGGTGAGCCTAGATCGCAGGCGCGCAACGGCACCTGCGAGTGTCCTGGCTGCGATATGAATCGTCACGGAAACGGCTGGAACTGGTGACCTGCGCGGCGGTCTGACGCTTGGTGCGTCGAGACGGCACCACCTGGGGGAGACGCCGCTCGTCCTTCGAAGCCCTCGACTTGTCATGTTCTAGCTGTCAGGACAGAGGGCATAGAGGCGGCTGCGGAGGAGAATAGAGGAGGGGGACAGGACCTGTTTCGGGGCGCTGGAAGCATCTGCGCAAGGAGACCCGGATGAAAGGCTTGAAACCCGAGCAGTACGACGCGCTGCTGAACGCGGCCGGCGATGTGGTCTTCCACCTGGACGCGGAACAGCGGTACGCGGGGATATGGGGCCGCTGGCTTGCGGTGCACGGACTCACGCCCGCGATGTTCCTCGGCAAGACGTCGTGGGAGATCTTCGGCGAGGAAACTCGCGAGTTCTTCGAACCGCTCAACGAACGCGTTCTTGCGGGTGAGGACATCACCTACGAGCGGTGGTTCGACGTTCCGTGGGGCGATCGAGTGTACTACCAGACCGCTCTTGCGCCCATGAGCGACGCCGATGGCGCGATAACAGGCGTGGTGGGGGTGGGCCGGGACATCACGGAGATCAAGCGCGCTCGAGACACGTTGGAGCACCTTGCGACTC
Source organism: Coriobacteriia bacterium (assembly GCA_029858605.1). GTDB lineage: Bacteria > Actinomycetota > Coriobacteriia > Anaerosomatales > JAENZW01 > JAENZW01. The sequence goes on from JAOUET010000014.1 coordinate 15,562, forward strand.
ACGATGCACTTACCGGACTACCGAACCGCGTCTCGCTCTTTCACGCACTCGAGCGCGCCGCGGAGCGGGTCGCGCGTGGTGCAACAGCCATGCTTGTCTTCGCCGATATCGATCGGTTCAAGCAGGCGAACGAGATAGGCGGACATGCCTACGGCGACGAACTACTTGCGGACATCGGGCGCGCATTGCGCGAGGTCGTTCGCGCGCCCGATATCGTTGCCAGAATCGGCGGTGACGAGTTCGCGGTGTTGATGGAAGGCGGCGATCTCCAGTCCGCTATGAAGCGTGCCGACGAACTGCGCGCCAGGGTGTGCGAGATTGGCGCCGAACACGGCTTCGAGTTCGATCTGAGCGTCGGCATCGCGCCGATCGAACCTCAGATGCCTGCCGACAAGGCTCTCAAGGCGGCCGATGAAGCGATGTATGAGGCGAAGAGCGCCGGTGGCGGTCTCGTGATCACGGCCGTTGCACGCCAGCGGTACTACCCGGCCGAGTTGCGATGACTGTCATTCGTCGGAAGGGGGCCGCTGTCTAGTGCGCTTCTTCTGAGAGAGGTGTCTCTTGGCGGTGAGCCTTCGCATTCGTGCCGCCTGCGACGGCTTCGTCGCCTTGCGCACGGGAACGGGGCGCAGGGCATTCTCGAGACGCGTTCGCAGCGTCTTGAGGCACTCGCGCTTGTTTCGGAGCTGACTGCGCTCGCGCCGATACGTGACGGTGATACCGCTCGGCCCGTGGACCAGGCGCACGGCTGAGTCGGTCGTGTTGACCGACTGGCCGCCGGGACCCGACGCGCGGAACACCTGCACGTCGCATTCGGCAAGCAGGGCTTCGTCGGTCTCCGGAATCCGGTACTCGTGCATGCTCGCTCCTCAGATGTCGCGATCATCGTAGCGCGTTGCCGACGAAGGGGGTTCAAGATGGCGCGAACCGCGGACGTCACATGCCGGTGCTAGGATGAACTCAAGAGAACCAGGGAAGCTTGTTTGGAAGGGAACCGCCATGAGACTGCCTGCAATCGTTGTGGTCGCGTTCTGCGTGACGCTCGTCTTCGGCATGACGGCTTGCCAACGCGCGGAAGAGAAGGTCGCCGAGGAAGTCGCAGAGAAGGCGATGGAAGATGCTACCGGCTCGGATGTCGAACTCGACGAGAACAAGGTCACTATCACCGGTGAGGACGGCGAGAGCGTCGAGATATCCGGATCCGAGGCCGAACTGGCCGAAGGCTTCCCTTCCGACGTGCCCGTATATGAAGACGGAACGATCGAGAGTTCGGGCAAGATCGCGGCGGGAGGCGTCGAGAACTACACGGTCAGCGTAGTCACCAATGATTCGGTGAACGACGTCTTCGAGTGGTACAAGAGCGAGTTCGACGACAAGGGCTGGAACATGACGAGCGAGTTCAGCGCGGGGACCTCGGAAGGCGATTCCGCGATGCTCTCGTTCGAGAAGAGCGGCCGAATCGCGACGCTGGCAATCAGTCAAGAGCCTGGCGGGGAGACCATGATTGCCTGCACGGTGGCCTCAGAGTAGTCTCGCCAGTCGAGCATCTCAGGGTTGGGGGCTACATGTCAGCGCTGAATCGAGCTGGCGTGGTCGTCGTGCTTGTGACTCTTGTCGCCATGACTACCGGGTGCTCGGCGGACGAGCCGTCGACCACGACGCCTGTCGACAGGGATCGCCCGGTTGAAGCGGAGGGGATGACGCTCGCATCCGATGCGTTCGAGGACGGAGGCGCGATTGCGGTCCGCTATGCGAACACGGGGGTTCAAGGCGGCGAGAACGTGTCCCTTCCGTTGCGATGGAGCGGCGCGCCCGCAGGAACCATGACGTATGCCCTCGTGGTCGTCGATCGGCATCCGGTTGCCGACAACTGGGTCCACTGGATGGTCGTCGACATACCGGTCTCAACGTTGGAGATAGCCGAGGGCGCGTCCGGTGGCGCGATACCGGCGGGAAGCCGTGAGCTCCGCAACACGTTCGGATCGGTTGGCTACGGTGGGCCGCAGCCGCCACCTGGATCCGGGGATCACGAGTACGAGGTCACGATGTACGCACTCGATGTCGCAGAACTCGAGATTGCCGAAGATGCGACGCTCGATGAGTTCCTGAGCGCCGTAGACGGCGCGACTTTGGAGACTGGCAGAATCAGCGGCTTCTTCGGCCGGTAGCTTCGGCGGCGTGGCCCTAGAGGGTGACCTCCGCTGCCCAGAGACCGTGCAGGTTGCAGTGCTGGACTGCGCGCACTACGGTGCCGGCATCGAGCGTTATCACGATCGAGACGGCCGGGTCGGTCGCGACGGGGGATAGATCGAAGCGGGCGATCGGCGCGTCGTCGGCATAGAGCTCTATCCAGTCGATGAAGTGGTCCGCTTGATTCGGGTGCGCGACGTAGTGTCCCACCTCGATCGTCACCCGGACCTTCTCGCCGATGGCATCGATTGCGACGTAGGGCGTATGTTTGCGCTCGAAGTCGGTGACTTGATCGAGATCGGTCACGAGATTGACTCCGGACAGAATCGGGGCGTCGCTCATGGTTCCTCCTCGCGCGGTACGAAGGTGCCGGGGGCACACGCAGGTTTATACCCAGCGGACGGCTGCTGAGCCGGTCGCGTCCGGTAGAATCGTGAGCCGAACCCGGCAGGGAGGCTGCGGAGATGTGCGAATCTGAGAAGACCCTCGTCTCTCGCGAGGAATTCGTTCTCGCAATCATCGATATCCAGGAACGCCTTGCTTCGGCGATGACACACTGCGATCGGGTCGTTGCAGCGGCGGAGCGGTTGGCGAAGTGTGCCGCGCTCGTGGACGCACCCATCATCGTGACTCGCCAGTACCCAAAGGGTCTGGGCAGCACGGTCGAAGGACTGGAGGCGACTCTCGTGTCCTTGGCGGAGGAGGGTGCGCGCGTCACCGGAGTGGACAAGATGTCTTTCTGTTGCACGGCCGACGCTAGCTTCGAGAGCGCGCTTGGCGCCACGGGACGAAGGCAGGTCGTCGTCGTCGGGATGGAGACGCACATATGTGTGGCGCAGACCGCACTCGCACTTGCCGGAAGCGGCTATGAGGTTCAAGTCGCGGCCGATGCGTGCTGCTCACGAGACGACATGGATCACGATGTCGCGCTGGACCGCCTGCGCAGCGCGGGCGTCGTCGTGACGACTTCGGAGGCGATAATGTACGAGGCGATAGGAGCAGCCGGCACACCCGAGTTCAAGCAGTTTCTGCAGATCGTGAAGGACTAGACGGTCGCGAAGGTTGAACGCAGTGCCGGACGCGTCTTCCCCCCACACAGCGCAATCGGCTGTCGGAAGGATTTGCCCTCTGAGTCGTGCGGTTGATGTGTCAGCTCCGCTAGAATAGGTGAACCGCGGCCGAGGTGCCGTCCTGCAATCGATTTCCGGTGAGGTCTGCCAGATGATCCAACGAAATCCGCGTATCCTGTCTACCCTCTGCGCGACCCTCCTCTTCGTCGCGACGGCTTCCGCTTCGGCGGCCCCCGTCTCGCTCGAGGACTCTACTCTCTTCGTGCAGCTCTACCCCGAGGAGCAGCAGGGAGCGGCTTCGATGGTGGCCTATGTATCGATTCCTACCGACGCACCCCTGCCTGCGACGGTTCGAATCCCGATCCCGCAGGGAGCCGAACCCTTCTGGGTCGGGGAGGTGTTCGACTCTGCCCTCAGCGATGCGATCGACCAAGAGCGCGACTACGAGATCGTTGACGGCGACGGCGGTCCGGTGGTGGAGCTGACGCTCGAGGAGACGCGCACGGCCATGTATGAGGCCCTCACCGGCCCGGCGGACACATCGGGCAGCAGGGTCTCCATTTCGTGGGTGTGGGTGCAGTCGGAGCCGACGAAGGACGTCCAGTTCAGCGTGACAGTCCCTGCTGCGGCAACCCTGGTGCAGGTGGATCCGGCTCCCGTTGTCGGACCGAGG
>JAOUET010000148.1 GCA_029858605.1 Coriobacteriia bacterium
TCCATCACGGGGCAATCTACGTTTCAAGGACGCCGTGTTCCTTGCGTGCGCCTGTGAGGCGACGCGAGGTTCGCGTTCGACCGGACGAAGGGGCCATCTTCGGGCCACAAATGAAACGACCGGACGAAGAGCGTCCGGCAGATGTGTTCGCCTGTGTGCTCGCATGGGCGTCAAACACGCATATGGCGGAATAAGACCCGCGTATATGCGAAACCCGATTTCTACCCAACAACCGCCGGTGCGCGTATCGACGACCTCACGGCGGAGAATCACATTTGCCGTAGGTATCGTACGTCTTTGCAGGTAGGAGCGTCAAGAACGGCGCATGCGCTAGATGGGTTCGTTCGAGTGGTCTTCATCGTCGCGGAATGACGTGACTGCCAGCGCATCTTCCCACGTAAACCCTCGCGACAGAAGCCTTCGCAGAACGCGCTCGCGCCCCTTTCGATTCTCGCGCGGCATCCCTTTCGCCACCTGCTCCGCTCGAGAGCGCTCGGCATCCTCGGGGCACTCGGCATCGAGGGCGGCGTGCGCGGCATCGTCGTCGACGCCGGAGTCCTTGAGCGCTCGGGCGATCCGGTTCCTGCCCCAGCCTGCAGCACGCTTTGTGCGGACCAGCGCTGCGGAGAAGCGCTGGTCGTCAATGAGTGAGACCTCGGCGAGTCGGGCGACGATCGCATCGGCGATCTCCTCAGGATAACCGTCCCCAACAAGACGCCGGCGGATCTCATGTTCCGAACGCTCGCGATGTGCGAGCAGTCGCAGGGCCCTCTGACGCGCGCATTCGCTTTCGTTCTCTCGGACCAAGGACGCTACCGCCTCGGCGGACAGATCCGCGCCCTCGCGAATGTGAGTTGCACGCAGCACGTCGCGTGACGTGGTTAGGATGTGTGATTCACCGAGTAGAACCCGGACGCGCTTCGTGCGCGGGACGTCTGCGACGATTCGCAGTCCCTGCGGCCTGGATTCCACGAACCGGGCTCACTTGTCGTCCGTGGGCGATTCTCGCGTCGCAGCCATGGGCGGCGCGAGACCCAGCGATTCCCTGACCTTGGCTTCGAGTTCATCCCTGAGAGCGGAATGTTCGCGCAGGAAGTCCTTGGCGGCTTCGCGGCCCTGTCCGAGTCGATCGTCTCCGCACGTATACCACGCCCCGGACTTGGCGACGATGCCTTCCTCGACTGCGAGGTCAAGGATCCCGCCCTCCTTGGAGATGCCGGTACCGTACATGAGATCGAATTCAGCCATCCTGAAGGGTGCAGCGACCTTGTTCTTTACCACCTTGGCCCGAACGCGGTTGCCGATGATGTCCGTGCCTTGCTTTATCGAGTCGATCCGCCTGACGTCGATTCTGACGGTCGAGAAGAACTTCAGGGCGCGGCCGCCGGGGGTGGTTTCGGGGTTTCCGAACATGACACCGATCTTCTCGCGCAACTGGTTGATGAAGATGCATGTCGTACAGGACTTGCTGAGGGAACCGGCGAGTTTCCTGAGGGCCTGGCTCATGAGCCGCGCCTGTAGTCCGACGACGGCGTCGCCCATCTCCCCTTCGAGCTCGGCCCGCGGCACGAGTGCTGCGACCGAGTCGATGACGATGACGTCTATGGCTCCGCTTCTCACGAGCATGTCGGTGATTTCGAGTGCCTGCTCGCCTGTGTCGGGCTGGCTGATCAGGATCTCGTCGATGTCGACGCCCAATCGTGCTGCGTAGCTCGGGTCCAGCGCGTGCTCGGCATCGATGAAGGCTGCGATGCCGTCGATCGCCTGTGCCTCGGCGATGATCTGGAGGGCCAACGTCGTCTTCCCTGATGCCTCGGGACCGTATATCTCGACGATTCTTCCCCTGGGCACCCCACCTATGCCCAGCGCGGCATCCAGGGCCAGCGATCCGGTCGGTATGGCTGCCACTCCAGCCACTGCGTCGCCCTCTCCGAGACGCATCAGCGAGCCCCTACCGAACTTGCGCTCGATCTGCTCGCGGGTGACGTCTAGGATCTTCGCCTTCTCAGGTTCCATACTGAGCTGCTCCTTCGCACTTGGTGGGGCGACCCTGGGGGCTGGGCCGAACATACACGAACGTGTGTTCGGTGTCAATCACCTGCCGAACGGCAGGATCGCCAGCTTCTCGTAGACCGCTCCACGGGGTGTCAACGTGCTCTTGTAGACGATAGCGGACGGTAGTGACACGGCGGCCGAGTCCCCTGCCAGCGCAGCGTCGACGGCAGTGTTGGAGGCGTCGAGCGCTTCTGCGAGCAGGCGCGTCGGACGACGCGCCCGCACGAGGGTCACGTGAGGATTGAACGCTCTTGTCTCGGGCTCGATTCCCATGGTGGCGACGGCATCGTCGATGGCGCGCAGAGCGCACGCCGCGCGGTCTTCGGTGTCTTCGAAGACCGCCCACAACATCGAGGCACGTTTCGAACCGGGAACGGCACGGACGCGGTCGTACGTGAGCAGTGGCGCCGCCATCTCGCCGAGCGCGCCGTCGGCCACAGAGACAAGCCGTTCGAGCTGCTCGGCGTCAAGCTCGCCGGTGAATTTCAAAGTCACGTGCAGGTTCTGCGGCGGCACCCACCGGCAGTCGCGCCATCGAGCGTCGGCGGTCTCGACCTCTGACCTGACCAGCGCCAAGGCCTCGCGCACGACACCGGTGAGGTCCATGCCGATGAACGTGCGCATGTCGACTAGAGCCCCAGCACGTGGCGGCGAACGAGATCGAGGGCGTTGACGGCGGCTCTCGTGCGGACTCCCGTACGGTCGCCGAAGAGCCTGCGCTGGAGCGCCTGAACCCCGTCAGCGTCGGCTACCGCGAACCAGACGAGGCCGACCGGCTTCTCGGAAGTGCCCCCTTGCGGCCCGGCGATGCCGGTGAGCGATACCGCCAGGCTGGCCTGGAGGCTCTCGAGCACGCCGAGCGCCATTTCTTCGGCGGAGGGTCCGCTGACCGCACCATGCCCGGACAGGGTCGCCTCGGAGACGCCGAGGAGCTGCCGTTTGACCTCGTTCGCGTAGGCGACCACGCCGCCGAGGAACACGTCGGAAGCACCTGGAACGTCGGTCAGGGCCGTGGAGAGCATGCCGCCGGTGCAGGATTCCGCCACAGCGAGCGTCATCCCCTCTCGGCGCATGAGATCGAGCACTGTCGCGGCAAGCGAACGCCCGTCTTCGGCAAAACAGTGATCGCCGAGAGCGGAACGCACGCGATCGGCAGCGCTGTCCACGACTTGGGCTCCCGCGCCCATGTCGACGAGAACGACGTCGACCAGACCCGGCGTAGCGAGGACCGTAAGGGAGACGTCGAGATCGCCGATCGCCTCCTGTGCGGCCATTTGAGCGTCCGATTCGGAGAGACCCACGCAGCTGAAGATGCGCGGTGGCGGGACGACAGGACTTCCCTCGAGGACCTCGTGCAACATCGGTCGCATCTCGTGGGGAGGCCCCGGCAGGAGGACGAGCCTGCCGGAAGGCGTTGCGAGCACCTGCCCCGGTGCCGTTCCGGATTCAGGAGCGAGGACTTGCGCGCCTTCCAGGATCAAGGCCTGATTCTCGACCTGGTAGGCAGCATCTGGGCGCACGTGTCGCGCGGCGATCGCTGCGAGTCTTTCGGCAAGGGCGGCATCCGGCGCAAGCGGCAAGCCGAGGGCCCTCGAGACGGCGTCGCGCGTTATGTCGTCGTGCGTAGGACCGAGGCCGCCCGTGACCACTACCAGAGCGTAGGAAGCCGTCAGCCGCCGAAGAGTCTCCGCAAGCAGTCGGACATCGTCGCCGACCGAGACCGCCTCTCGCGCCACGTATCCGCCGGCGGCCAGGGACGCCGCGATCTCGCGAGTGTTGGTGTCGAGGCGGAGCCCCTCCAGCAGTTCAGAGCCCACCGTCACGATCGCCGCGGGTGTGCGGGTTGGCACGCTACCCCCTACGATTCCTGCTTGGCCCCCAGTGGAACGGTCGTGATCACGTCTCTGGCGTGGTAGAAGTAGCCCACCATCGAGTAGACCGTGAGAGCCAAAGCCACGATCATCACTGCCCAAGATACCCACTGCGCGACCTCTGTCCACGGCGCACCAAGGGATGTCACGGGCTGACTGTCTTTCATTATGAACGCAGTGACGGCCACTACCTGGAAGAACGTCTTTGCCTTGCCGAAGCCTCCGGCAGCGATGACCTTGCCCTCGACCACGGCCACCATTCTCAGGCCGGTGACTATGAACTCCCTGCTGATTATCACTAGCGCCACGGCGGCGGGCAGCGTGTCCAGTTCGACGAGCACTACCAGGGCCGCCGTAACGAGGAGTTTGTCGGCAAGCGGATCGATGAGTTTGCCGAAGGTGGTCACCTCGTTGCGAGAACGCGCGAGGTAGCCGTCGACGGCGTCGGTCGCAGCCAGGAGCGAGAAGAGGCCCGCCGCCCATATCGGCCCCCAGTTCGGCAGCCGTGCGAGCAGAGCGCCGACGAGTACGGGGATGAGCAGCACGCGGAGCAGGGTGATACGATTCGCCCAGTTCAAGTTCCGAATCACGGCAGAACCTCGGCCTCCAGATCGTAGCGCACAGTGTCCGTGACGACGGCGCGAACGATCTTGCCTGCTTCAACGGGTCGATCAAACACGACGATGCCGTCGACCTCGGGCGCCTGTCCGCGCCAGCGTCCCACAGGTTCGCCTT
>JAOUET010000149.1 GCA_029858605.1 Coriobacteriia bacterium
TTCCGACGGGTGCGCGGCATTGTACTCCTCCAGCGTCCTTTGCATCGTGATCGCGGCTCTGACAGCTTCGGAGGACGAATCGAACGCGGCTACCAGACCATCGCCGCCGGTAGACTTCCCATGGCCCCCGTGTTGCGCGATGACCGGCAGCAGCAGGTCCCGATGTCGTTGGATCGTCTTCGCCGAGACGATGCTGCCGTCCTCCTCGGTCATCTTGGAGAACGACTTCATGTCCGTGATCATCACGACCGCATTCACGGTGTGCTTGCTGGCCAGCTCGTCTTCTGCGGTGGCGATCAGCCGCAGCAACTCGTCGACGTCCGCGTCTTCCGCGGACATTCCGCTTTGCACGTACGCACCCGATGCAGCGATGCGCGGAGGAAAGATCCACTCCCATGCGGCTATGAAGCCCACGGCCAGAAGCAAGGAGGACGCAGCGGCCGTGAGCAGATCGCCGCTTCCTGACAGTCCTCCGCCTGCCACTGAGTAGGCCATGGCGGTGCCGACCAAGAGGGTCCCGGCGCCCGCAAGGCCGGCCACGATCCCGAATACCTTGCGCTGCGGGTCGTCGAGCGGGCGTCGTACGAGACCCGTGACGGCCGCTCCGACACCCCAGACGATGGGCTGGATGATCAGCATCGCGATGGAGTTGATGCCGGTGAGCGTGTCCAAGAGCCGCTGGGGCTGAATGGAATCGAGCGCCTCCCCGACCCAAGCGAACGTCAAGACGTTCGCCGGCATCGAATCGAACGAGGCCAGGCCGGTGCTTCCACCTGTGGTGACGAGTCCCAAGGACTCCTGGCCGAGGACGATTCCTGCGACTTGTACGGCGAGACACGCCAGCAGCGCCGTGACGGCACCTTCGGAAGGGCCCAGTATGTACCCGGCAATGATGGCCGCCGCCCACAGTGGTCCGAATGCGACTCCCACGAACGCCAGCATGATGAGAAGGAATGCCCGACCGTTGTCCTGCCCGAGGTACTGCACCGCCGCGAGACCGACGATGAGGAAGATCACGCCCGCAAGGAAGTCGGCGGCCACAAGCGGCAGCCCGAGGGATATCACGGCTGCGACGACCGCGATTCCGGGAGACATGAGCGAGAGAGCGCCGATGCCGAGCGAAAGGCCGAACGCCGCACCGACAGGGCGGAAGTCCATCATGTAGAGTGCCCACCCACTACCTGCTGCGAAGGCTGCTGCGCGAAGCCAGCGCAGGAACTGTTCGTTGCGTCGCACGATCTTTCTCGTCATGAGAGCCTCCTTGGATGCATCAGGACATGCTCTGGGATGCGATTGCGACCCCGGCCACGACCGCCCAACCCATCACGCACACGACGAGACCGGTCGCGGCCGCAATCATCTGCTGGGCCCTCTCGTCATCAGACCTGGAAAACGCCCGTGCCATTCGCGGCAGGAATGGGACGAAGATGAGCGCGGGGTTGACGAAGACGCCGATTGCGAGCGCGGAGGCACGTTCGATCATCCCGAGAATGCGCGCCCGATCGTAGGGCAGGATATCTCGGTTCCACGATTCGGGGCCCATCGAATTCACCACTTCGAAGATGATGACGGCGCCCATGAACGTGGTCGCGACGAGCGCACACAGAAACGCGACGATTGCGGCCGACACGTCCATGCCGAGAAACGCGACCTCATCGACCTCGACATAGGGCGATGCGGTCCACACCAGGACTACGATTGAGAGCACGTGAAGTGCCTGGTCTATCAGGAAGACTGAGAGCCCGCTGAGCTTCGTGCTTGCTCGCGCTCGAATCGTTATGACTTCGATAGCGACGTGTGCCGCCATCGCCAGCAAGACTATGTTCCAGAGTGACGAGATGTCCTCGTGAAGTATGATTGCCGTGCATACGCCGATGATGCCGACGTGAGTGAGGAGTCCCCAGACGTTCCTTCGTTTGGCGGCGACCAGCCACCCGGGCTGGAGCACGAAGTCGCCAAGAAGGTGCCCGAGGTAGAGATTCAGTAGGAGCGTCATCCGACCTCCGGGACTGCCGACCCGATGTCACTATTGTGCATGAACGAAGCGCGAACGTCTGCTATAAACTGAGGTAGCCAGTGTGGGGAGCGTGCGGGACGGCGTTGACCGACCCGCCGAGCAAGGAGGTCTGGGTATGGCGCACGAGGAGTTCCTGGCACGGGTTCCAATCTTCGCCAGCTGCAGTCAGGAAGAGATAACGGCAATCTCCGGGGTTGCGCAGGAGAATGGATTCCAGCCCGGCCAGATCATCGTAACGCAGGGCACACCGGGGCAGGCCTTCTACCTGATCCTTGGCGGTCGCGTCGAGATTCTGCGCGACGGGCAGTCGCTTGGAGCATTCGGCCCCGGGGACTTCTTCGGCGAGATGTCGCTTCTCGATCAGGCGCCGCGATCGGCGACGATTCGCGCCATCGAGCCGACCACCTGCCTTATGCTCTCGAGTTGGGACTTCAAGGCACTCCTCGAGCAGTACCCGTCTATTGCGGTCAAACTGCTGGAGGTGCTGAGCCGCAGGCTCAGAGTGGCCGACGAGCGAATGGGCCGCTAGCGGCCGGACGGGGGATGGCGGATGATCAACCAGGCGGCCGGGGCCGTCCTGTTGCAGCAGGTAGCCGAGCGCGTGATATGCAGGTATCTGGAGAAGGCCGGGCACGACAACGTCATGATCGTGAGCGGCAAGGCCGATACCGTCGGACCGGGCGTCGACATCATCTACAAGTACGCCGGTACGACCGAGAAGGTGAAAGTCAAGCCGGATGCGTACTTCGGCACGGATCCGGGCAAGGTGCGTGACAGGAGTCTGCCGTTCTACAGATCGGACGTCGGTCACTACGCATTCGAAGCCGTCGCCAACGCGGCTACCCGCGAACCCGGCTGGATGTTCCAGTCGAGTGCAGACCATCTCTACTACTACTACGTGGTTCTCGGGCAGAGCGAGGCCGAGGTCCGTGCCTTGGTTGCGGAGCCGAACGAGGTGTTCTTCTCGGAATTGCAGGTGGAGCGCGACGAACTGCGCATTCTGCCGATGAGGGCTACCCAGGACTGGTTCGAGGAGCACTTCCAGGAGTACACGCCGCGACCGGTGACGGTAGGTGAGCGAAGCGCTTGGTACCGCCTGATCCCGCGGTCGGACATCCATGGTGCGCTTGGGGGCATCAAGAACGTGGGTCCGGTGTTCGATTCGGTGCGCGGCTAGACGGCCCGCAATGATGCTTGCCCGACAAGCTCTCTCGCGGGCGTAGGTACGCCCGGCACCGTTGTCGTTCGTTGACACTGCAAAACCCGATGCAGTACTATCCCTTTGCGTTTCAGCAGGGCGAGCAACTTGAAAAGCGCACAGAGAGCGGGTCCTTTTTTTTCGTGGGGGTGTGCCCGAGTGGCTAAAGGGGACGGGCTGTAAACCCGTTGGCTATGCCTACCTAGGTTCGAATCCTAGCGCCCCCACCAGACAGAATTCACCGAGGAGTACGGGATGACCGCCCACATAGCTCAGTCGGCAGAGCACTTCCTTGGTAAGGAAGAGGTCACCGGTTCAAGTCCGGTTGTGGGCTCCATGCGACATCGCCGGACAGGCAGGTCGGGCCTGGTCGGCTCAGACGGCGGTGTAGCTCAGCGGCTAGAGCACACGGTTCATACCCGTGGAGTCACTGGTTCGAATCCAGTCACCGCTACCAAGGCAGTTCGCGCCGTTCGCCTGGACGGCGTTGGATTCAAGAAGTATGTATGCTGGCAATCAGACCCCGTGGACGGGTCGCGGTCGGCCCAACACGGCCGGCACCGTCGAGAGGTCTCGTAAGGAGGAGACTCATGGCGAAGAAGAAGTTCGAGCGCACCAAGCCGCACCTGAACGTCGGCACGATCGGTCACGTCGACCATGGCAAGACCACGCTCACGGCGGCCATTACCAAGACGCTCGCAGAGAAGGGCTGGGCCGACTTCACACCTTTCGATGAGATCGACAAGGCTCCGGAAGAGCGCGAGCGGGGCATCACGATCGCCATCGCACACGTGGAGTACGAAACCGAGAATCGGCACTACGCTCACGTAGACTGTCCGGGCCATGCCGACTACGTGAAGAACATGATCACGGGTGCTGCCCAGATGGACGGCGCGATTCTCGTGGTTTCCGCTGCGGACGGGCCCATGCCGCAGACGCGCGAGCACATCCTGCTCGCCCGCCAGGTGGGCGTTCCCTACATCATCGTCTTCCTCAACAAGGTAGACATGGTGGACGACGAGGAGCTGCTCGAACTGGTCGAGATGGAGGTCCGCGAGTTGCTGAGCGAGTACGAGTTCCCCGGCGACGACACGCCGGTGATTCGCGGTTCGGCTCTCAAGGCGCTCGAGGGTGACGAGGAGTCCAAGAAGGCCATATGGGAGCTCATGGACGCGGTGGACAGCTTCATCCCCGAGCCCAAGCGCGATATCGACAAGCCGTTCCTGATGGCAGTTGAGGACGTCTTCACGATCACCGGGCGCGGTACCGTTGCAACCGGGCGCGTCGAGCGCGGCGTCGTCAAGGTCGGCGACGAGATCGAGATCGTCGGACTCCATGACGAGACCAAGAAGACCGTCGTGACGGGTGTTGAGATGTTCCGCAAGCTGCTGGACGAGGCGCAGGCGGGCGACAACATCGGCGTGCTGTTGCGTGGCGTT
>JAOUET010000150.1 GCA_029858605.1 Coriobacteriia bacterium
CACGGCTTTGATGATGACGCCCAGTCTCAGCGCCTTGATGCCGCCGGCCGTCGAAGACACCGCTCCTCCGGCCGCCATCGCGAGCAACACGGCGGCAAACGACGTCCCGCCGAGATCGCGAATCCACTGTGCGGCATAGATCGTCTGGTGTCCGGTACCGGTGTGCGCCGAAACGATGTGGAACACGCCCTTCCGAAGAGCCGGTACCGCGTCGCCGAACAGAGAAGTGGCCGCGAGACCGACCGCTACGATCGCGCTCAGCACGAGAGCGTTGATGGCGAGTACGCGGACCTCGAGGTTCTTCCACAATTCCCGCGTGTCGCCTCGCCAGACTTGCGCGTGGAGATTGAAGTTCATCGTCCCGGCGATCATGAGAAACAGCGTGAGGATCTCGAGAAGGAAGCTGTGGTAGTACATGGCGTTCATGGATTGCGGGGCGAATCCACCCGTATCGTAGGCAGCTATCGAAAGCCAGAAGGCGTGAAGCAGACCCCTTGCGACATCCATGCCACGCCAGATGTTCGCGATGGACAGGGTAGCCGTGCCCAGAGTGACGTAGACCGCGGTCACAAACCATATGAAGCGCGCCGTATGAAGCACGTTCGGCAGAATGCGCTCGTCCCTGCCTTCGGCGACATAGAGAGAGAATGCGCCACCGCGCAGTCCGATGGACAGAGACAGCGCGGCCACGATTATTCCTTGCCCTCCGATGAGATGGGTGAGGTGACGCCACATGTTCATCGCATAGGACATGTGATCGAGATCGACGGCGACCGTGAGGCCGGATGTCGTCAGACCCGAAACCGTATCGAACATCGCATCGATGAAGGTGGGATAGTTCGGCGAAAGCGCAAACGGTATCGCCGCCGCAGCTGCAGCGGCAAGCCAGCCGAGCGCCGTCAGAACGAGCGCATTCGCGTGAGTGACGCGCTCGTTGTGCGAGTAGGTCAGCGCCAATGCCCCGCCTACTGTGAAGGCGACACCTACCCCTACCAGGAAATCAAGCGCCACGTCCCATTCGCCGAAGACCACCGCGGTGCCCAGCGGAATGAGCATGACGAACCCGATACCCGCAACGAACAACCCCACGTAGTGAGACATCACGCGGAGATCTGCCAGGCGTATGCGCATCCACATGGGAAGGCCCTACAAGATGTAGAGGATGGCGGCCACCAACAGACCTGCAACGATCATGAACCCCCCGAAGGCCGCGATCTCCCAAAGCAGGCCACGCACCCAATGTCGAAACGGGCTATGAAGAACGTTCACTCGCATGCGATAGGCTTTCGCTCAGATTGGCCGAAGCGCGAAACGTCCGGCTCAAAGCATACCCGTTCAGGATAGTGTTGAAGTTAGCGGGCGAACAAGCGAGGCGTCAGTGCGCTAGGTCGGACGGGACGTATCGTCCTTCTTCTCGCCTCTGCCCAGACCTCGTATCAGCAGAACCGCACCTGCGACAACGAAGGCCAGTCCCAAGCCGAACGGAAGCAGAGCATCTATACTGCCGAAGGCTGGCGCAACACCTGTGAACAGCAGGATCCCTCCCGGGATCAGGGGCCACCATCCTGCAGGGGGGCCAGAACGAGTCACGAGCGCGTCGAAGCCCCACACCACCACGAAGCCAGCGCCGAGACCGATCAGCACGGGCTCGCCAAACGAAATCCCGGCCCGCTCTGCGAGAAGCCCCACGCCGAGTCCCGCCAGCACGCCCCCAGGAACGAGCAGCCCGTAGCGTCGAGTGAATCCGTGAGCAACGAGGAAGCCGAGGCCAAGCCCGGTCAGCACGAGCGAGCCGCCCGCGTCGCCTGCGAACTGCACCACCAGCAGCGCCAAGCCCACTCCAACGAGAACGAGACCGCCGACGACCGTGCCTGCCTTTCGATCATCCATCTCAGTCCGCCTCCGCTCCGCCGCTGAGGTGCGCGCAGTATTGCCCTTCCGAGCAGTATCATCAAATACGGAGGTGGTATCAATGCACCGGACGCCGACATGGCGTACTTTCTTGCTCGCAGTCGTGGTCGCCCTTCTCTTGGCGACGCCGGTCCTGACCGGTTGCCGAGGAGAGGATGACACGTCGACCGACGTCGAGAAGAACAGCGAGGACACCTCCGGGGCTTCCGACCCGGATGCGGGTTCCAGCAAGCAGCCGATCGAGGTCGAGGTCTACTTCGTTCGCGGTGAGGGCCTGGGCGTTTCCGTTCGCAGCATCCCGTCGACGACCCAGGTCGCCCATGCGGCGCTCCGGGAGCTTCTAGCGCGCCCCGACGCACAGGAGTCCGGATTCGGCCTCACCAGCGAGATCCCAGACGGCACCACGCTCAACAGCGTCTCGATAGCCGACGGGCGGGCCACCGTGGATCTCTCGAGTTCCTTCGACGACGGCGGCGGCTCTCTGTCCATGCAGATGAGGGCGGCGCAGATCGTATACACGCTCACTCAGTTCCCGACGGTGACGACCGTGGACTTCGAGTTGGACGGCGAACCGATAGAAGCTCTGGGCGGAGAGGGCATCGACGTCGTGGGTGTGTCCCGCGAGGACTTCACGAACGTCCTGCCCATGATCCTGGTCGAGCGCCCTGCTCCGGGTCAGACAGTCACTAGCCCCGTGCGACTGTCCGGTCTCGCCAACACGTTCGAGGCGACGTTCGTGGCGAAGGTGACGGATTCCGACGGCAACGTCTTGACCGAGGAAGTCGTCACGTACGACGGCAGCATGGGCAGCTGGGCTGTCTTCGACGTGTCTCTTGAGTTCGAGACCGAGGACTTGGGCCTCGGCACGGTAGTCGTGTACGAACAGTCGGCGAAGGACGGAAAGCCGATCAACGTCGTCGAGATACCGGTCCGGATGAAGCCGTAGTATTCGGAGCCGAGCCGCGCTGTCCGGGGATACTAGTCGCGCCCGCCCTGCCCGGGATGCGACTGCCAGTACCGGCGAGCCGCCTTGGAGAATATCTTGTCCTCGCGCTTCTTCTCGGCACGCAACTTGTCGTTCTGGCGCGCCGAAGACACCTCCAACTCCTTGCGAAGACGCTGGTAGCTGTCGAGGCGCTCGTCCGTCAGTTCACCCGTCTCTGCCGCCGCCAAGACGGCGCACCCGGGTTCGGCAGTGTGCGTGCAGTCTCGGAACTGGCACGCGTGCGCGAACTCCTCGATGTCGGGGAAGGCTGCCGAAACCCCATCGTCGGCATCCCAAAGAGCAAGCGCCCGCATACCCGGCGTGTCGATGATCACGCCCGAGTCCGGCAAGAAGATCATTTCGCGAACGACGGTCGCATGACGGCCCCTGCCGTCCGAATCGCGAATCTCTCGCGTCGCCTGGACGTCTGCCCCGACAAGCCGGTTGACCAGAGTGGACTTGCCCACGCCTGACGCACCGAACAGCGCGATCGTGGCGTCGTCTTCGGCATAGCTCCTCAACGCGCTGATGTTCTGTCCGGTATGACCGCTGACGACTTGGATGTCTACGCCGTGCGCGATCGCTCCCACGGCCTCGCGCATGGCATCCGCGTCCGCAGCACTCACCAGGTCCGCCTTCGTGAGCACCACCACAGGCGTCGCGCCGCCGTCCCACGCGATGACGAGCTCGCGCTCCAGGCGTCGCAAGTTCGGGCCACGCGGCGCCAGCGCCTGCACGATGAAGATCGTGTCGGTGTTGGCTGCAACGACCTGACCTGTCTCGCGCTCGCCGGGTTGCCTGCGTACGAAGGCTGAGGTGCGGGGCAGAATCGCTTCGATGATCGCGCGCTCGTGTGTCTCGGGCATCGCGAGCGCGACCCAATCCCCCACTGCGAACCGGCTTCCGATCCCCGTGGTCTTCACTAGATGCGCGGCGGGCTCCGCCGCCACGACCGCCGCTCCCGTTCCAACGGTGGCGATGCCGCGGTCTATCCGCATCACGCGGCCCGGTACGAAATCGTCATCGGCCATGGGAGCGAACAGCGCTTTCCAGCGTTCGCTATACCCTAGGCGCGCAAGACTCGGCGCTGGTTCGGCGACGTCACTCATCGTCGGTGCTGTCCGAGACGATGTTCACGCGCTAAAGCGTAGCACGCTGGCACGACGCGGTCGCGACTATACTTGACGCGAACACGGCGCAAGGAGGTTGGGCATGAAGAAGCGACTCGGGCCGTCCGAGCGTATCTACCCGATGCCGAGCCCTCTGGTAGTGGGGGGTGATGCCGAGAGATGCGGTGCCATGCCCGTGGCCTGGATCGGCGTGGCGAGCGCAACCCCGCCCTCGGTCTCCATGGCACTACGGAAGACGCGCCACACCCTCGAGCTGATTCGGCTCACCGGAACGTTCACGGTCAACCTGCCGTCAACCGATCTCGCTACTCAAGTGGACTACTGCGGCATCACGACAGGCCGAGGGTGCGACAAGATCGCCGATGCAGGACTCACGACTTCGCCTTCGGCGAGGGTCGATGCACCGATCATCAACGAATGCCCTTACAACATGGAGTGCCGCGTCACTCACGAGATAGAGATCGGCGAGTACGTGCTGGTCATAGGCGAGGTGCTGGAAACGCACGCTGAGGAGCGCATTCTGGACGAAACCGGCAAGAAGGTCGACGTCG